>NZ_JAERJS010000090.1:0-696 GCF_018257525.1 Tatumella sp. JGM130
CGGGCTTCTTCGATAGCCTGGCGTACCGCTTCGCTGTCGTGACCGTCGATGCCGCGGATCACATGCCAGCCATAGGCCTCAAAGCGCATGCCGGTATCATCTGTAAACCAGCCGTCGATTTCGCCGTCAATCGAGATGCCGTTGTCATCATAAAACGCCACCAGTTTGCCGAGTTTCAGGGTCCCGGCCAGTGAACAGACTTCGTGAGAAATCCCTTCCATCATACAACCGTCACCCATAAAGACGTAGGTGTGGTGGTCAACAATCTGGTGACCCGGACGGTTAAACTGGGCCGCCAGAGTGCGTTCAGCAATCGCAAAACCGACCGCGTTGGCAATGCCCTGGCCGAGCGGACCGGTGGTGGTTTCCACGCCCGGGGTATAGCCGTATTCCGGGTGGCCCGGGGTACGGGAGTGCAGCTGACGGAAGTTTTCCAGTTCGGTGATCGGCAGGTCATAACCCGTGAGGTGCAGCAGGCTGTAAATCAGCATTGAGCCATGGCCGTTAGACAGCACAAAGCGGTCACGGTCAGCCCATGACGGGTTCTGCGGGTTATGGTTCAGGAAATCACGCCACAATACTTCGGCGATATCAGCCATGCCCATCGGGGCACCCGGGTGACCGGATTTGGCTTTTTGCACAGCGTCCATACTGAGGGCACGGATCGCATTGGCGAGTTCTTTATGTGAGGGCATA
>NZ_JAERJS010000091.1:0-695 GCF_018257525.1 Tatumella sp. JGM130
CAGTTCAACTGACTTTGAAAACGACAGGGACTTTCTTCCCAGCCTTGCCAGATGCTGCCTGAGATTCAGGTTATGCCACTCAATTCTTTGTGTGTAACGCTTGCTGATAACGTAAAATTTTCCCTTCAGACGTGACTCATACAACGGCCAGCCATCCGTCATCCAGACTACTACCTCAAAAGGCGACAGTAGTGTCAGAAGCTGCTCCAGGGTTACCATCGTACGCTCACCAAAAACGTGCGCGACAACGCGTCTGCGTAGCCTGTCGTAGGCGTAAAACAACCAACGCTGGCGTGATTTAGCCCCACTATTCGTCTACTTCTGCGCAGACAATCACATCACTGCCCGGTTGTATCCGCGAGGTTACTGAGCGGGGCCTGAGTTTTTTTAAATGCCATAAAATGGTGTTTAGGCCAACGCCCATAATACGCACACTGGCCCGACGTACAACGCCATTCATGGCCATATTAATGATTCTTTAGTGTGAACCGGGCTGAGAGGCGGTATAAGTTAACTGGAGTTACCATGTTTTACGACAGTGAGAGCAGATATAGCGCTGATGACCGGCAGTACTTTTTACGTTACGGACAAAGCCTTCAGTCCCAGTACAAGCAGGACAACGCACAGAAATGGAAGCCACAAAAGTACCTCAAAAACACCATCATACACTAAATCAATAAGTTGGTATCATTACC
>NZ_JAERJS010000092.1:0-685 GCF_018257525.1 Tatumella sp. JGM130
CGCCCATTGTGCAATATTCCCCACTGCTGCCTCCCGTAGGAGTCTGGACCGTGTCTCAGTTCCAGTGTGGCTGGTCATCCTCTCAGACCAGCTAGGGATCGTCGCCTAGGTGAGCCATTACCCCACCTACTAGCTAATCCCATCTGGGCACATCCGATGGTGCGAGGCCCGAAGGTCCCCCGCTTTGGTCTTGCGACATTATGCGGTATTAGCTACCGTTTCCAGTAGTTATCCCCCTCCATCAGGCAGTTTCCCAGACATTACTCACCCGTCCGCCACTCGTCACCCAGGGAGCAAGCTCCCCTGTGCTACCGTTCGACTTGCATGTGTTAGGCCTGCCGCCAGCGTTCAATCTGAGCCATGATCAAACTCTTCAATTTAAAGTTTGATTTGCTTAAAACATGTTTAAGCGATGCTCAAGTGTAAAACACTCATAATGAATTTCATTATGTGTTCACTCTTAAGACTTGATATTTTTTACGTCCGGAGACGTTTGATATCAATCCTGCGAGTGCCCACACAGATTGTCTGATAAATTGTTAAAGAGCGTTGCAGTTCAACCGTTTAGGTTGTCACTGCGAGGTGGCGTATATTACGCTTTTCACCTCAGGAGTCAACCACTATTTCGTGATTTTTTCTCCGGACCGAATCGCTTCAGTCCCTGTCACGCCGCTGCGCATCGCGC
>NZ_JAERJS010000093.1:0-658 GCF_018257525.1 Tatumella sp. JGM130
CTGTTAGGTTAGGTTAGGCGTAGCCTAACCTAACCTAACAGAGTTAGGTATACTGTACCTAACCTAACTACCGTGTACCTAACCTAACTCCTGTACCTAACTACCTAAAACCTAACTTCAAAACCTAACTACCTAAAACCTAACCCCCATAGATTTTCCCCATATTTATACAAATGATATAAAAAAGTGGGGGAAATGGGGGAAACGGGGAAATGTTTCAACAAACCCTTATATATCAAGGGTTTAGGCTATATAAGGATTTCCCCCATAAAAAAATGGGTGGGGGAAATGGGGAAATCGTTGTGGGAAATTTATGATCCTTCCCCCCATATTTATACAAACAATATAAAAAAGTGGGGGAAATGGGGGAAACGGGGAAATATTTATATAAACCCTTACATATCAAGGGTTTAGGCTATATAAGGGTTTCCCCCATAAAAAACACTCTGTGGGAAATGGGGAAATATAAATATACTCCCCTCCCCTTTTTAAAAATAAATATAGTCATCTTGATTATTTAATTATTTAGATAAAGGTGATCCCTTTATCTAAAATAATAAAAATAAGTGGTCTACTTATTAATATAATTTAAATATACTCTTGCTTATATATTATAATCGATTATATTAATATTATATTAAATAAAAAGTTAATTAAA
>NZ_JAERJS010000094.1:0-635 GCF_018257525.1 Tatumella sp. JGM130
GACCCGTTAAAAATCCTCTCTGACTGTAGCGTTAACGGCACAGGGTGAATCCCTACACACAGCACCGAGCTTTTCTCAAGCAAAGGTGGAACCCATGAAGATAAATATCATGCCCGACAAAATTGCATCGGCAGCAAGCTATTGCGTGTCCGGCACACTTGTCTGCGGAGGTAGCGTGGCCCAATGGATCAATGACCTCGACTGGAACAAGATAGCCGTTATCAGCGGGATCATCGTAGGTGTCGCAACACTATTGGTGAATGCCTGGTACAAAAGCCAGACGCTGAAAGCCTATAAAGACTCGATTGCCCGGGGAATCCCCAGCGCACCGCCAGAAGGTGACTGACCATGGCCATATCACCTTCACTCCGAAAGAAGCTGATTGCGGCCGCCGGTGGAGGTGTTATTGCCATTGCCTCAGTTCTGGTTAGCAGCCAGGAGGGGATAGAGCATATCCCGTACCGGGATGGCGGCGGGGTCTGGACTGTCTGCAAAGGACACACCGGACCTGATGTCATTCCCGGACGCACCTACACGGACGCTCAGTGCAATGCTTTCCTGTCTGCGGACATTGCTACCGCCAACCGGTCGGTCACCCGTCTGGTAAAGGTCCCGATGAATGAAATGCAGGAAGC
>NZ_JAERJS010000095.1:0-595 GCF_018257525.1 Tatumella sp. JGM130
ACTCATGAATAGTCCCCCGCAAATTCTTGCCAGCTGATAACCGGATTCTGGCGTTCCGTTGCCAGGTCGATTTGTTCCTGCTGGATGGCTTCCATTTCCTCACCGACCAGCTCTCTCATTTCTGCGATAAAGTCCGTGTCATTGCTACGCCACATGGTCATCCTCCTTGAACATTCGGATAAGTTGTCTTTCGAGCTTGGCGTTGTGCAGCGCATGGCGCTTAGCCTCGACCCAATCACTACCCAATCGGCGGCATTCCAGCGCCCTTACCAGACAATAGCGACGCCATTCGGCTCTCATAGCTGCCGTCCGTGGTATTTTTAGCTCGTTGGGTATGCTCATTTTGACCTCCGGAATTCTCTGACCATATCCACAAAGCCGGCTGGCGTATTCGGATAGAAGTGAACCGATCCGCTGAATGCGATGACCAGTTCGGCGCCTTGGATGATGTATTTCATGCGAAAGCCTCCGGCCCCGGACGGGCAGCATCGTTGACGAACTTCTGGATGCGCTCCAGTTGGGTAGTGGTGAATGATTTAACGTGGTTTAACAGGTTGGTAGCAGCGCCAATGACGCCGCCGATGGTGGTAGCCAT
>NZ_JAERJS010000096.1:0-595 GCF_018257525.1 Tatumella sp. JGM130
ACTCATGAATAGTCCCCCGCAAATTCTTGCCAGCTGATAACCGGATTCTGGCGTTCCGTTGCCAGGTCGATTTGTTCTTGCTGAATGGCCTCTATTTCCTCGCCGATCAGCTCTTTCATTTCTGCGATGAAGTCGCCGTCATTACGCCACATGGTCAAGCCTCCGCATTGAGTCCACCCATTCAACCAGCAAGTCAAAGTCCTGATACGCGCAGAACTCTGCCAATTGCTCCCGGTTCAGCGTTTCAATCTGGCAATCCTCAAGAGATACGCTGACCTTCTCAGGCCTCATTGCTCCGCGCATCTGTACGTCTGAGCATTCGATTTTCAGGTTCAGACTCATTTCGACCTCCGGAAATCTCTGACCATGTCTAAATAACCAGCCGGTGTATTCGGATAGAAGTGAACCGACCCGCTGAATGCGATTACCAGCTCTGGGCCCTGAATGATGTACCTCATGCGAAAGCCTCCGGCCCCGGACGGGCAGCATCATTGACGAATTTCTGAATGCGATCCAACTGGGTAGTGGTGAATGATTTAACGTGGTTTAACAGGTTGGTAGCAGCGCCAATGACGCCGCCGATGGTGGTAGCCAT
>NZ_JAERJS010000097.1:0-570 GCF_018257525.1 Tatumella sp. JGM130
TATAACGGTTCATATCACCTTACCGACGCTTATCGCAGATTAGCACGTCCTTCATCGCCTCTGACTGCCAGGGCATCCACCGTGTACGCTTATTCGCTTAACCTCACAACCCACAGACGTCTTGCAACGACTTATGAATCGTAAAAGTTTTTGAGAGACTCTGAATAACTCTCGTTATTCATTGTTTTCAAATTTTCAGCTTGTTCCGGATTGTTAAAGAGCAATATCTTAAACATGACTCGTAAGTCATCTTTAAGATATATCGGTCGGTGACTTTCACTCACATACCAGCAAGTGGCGTCCCCTAGGGGATTCGAACCCCTGTTACCGCCGTGAAAGGGCGGTGTCCTGGGCCTCTAGACGAAGGGGACGTGAAATTTGCTGCCGCGAATCACTGATTCGCTAATTTCACGTAAGGGCGAGGTTTTTCTTCAGAAAACCGAGCGACAATGTTTTTGTCACCACCCCCAACGCGTAAACGCCTTGCTCATACTTTCTATCAGACAATCTGTGTGGACACTGCGCAGAAGTGTATCTTCAGGTAAGGAGGTGATCCAACCGCAGGTTCCC
>NZ_JAERJS010000098.1:0-510 GCF_018257525.1 Tatumella sp. JGM130
CTGGCTGTCAGTTATGCGCAGCAGCCAATCAGCAATAGCTTCATTTTCTTCACTCAGTGTAGGTTGGTAGCGATAGCAACTTTCACTGACGGCAAATAACCGGCAGGCAAAACGAATACTGACTTGCCGAAGCCGGACCGCTTCTTGTGCCATCTGCTTCCGATGCGATGGTTTCACCACTTTTTTGTCATGGCTTCCTGAATTATCTCGGCTTTAAGCCGTTCTTCGGCATACATCTTTTTGAGGCGACGATTTTCGTCTTCCAGCTCTTTCAGGCGGGCCATCATGGAGGCATCCATCCCACCAAAGCGTGAACGCCACTTATAGAAGCTGGCATTACTCATACCATGCTCGCGGCACAGTTCAGAAACCGGCGTTCCGGCTTCGGCCTGTTTGAGAATGGCCATAATCTGGCTGTCAGTAAAACGTGATTTCTTCATAGATTTCTCCCCGATTCAGGTTAGTAGAAAATTCTACTTATGAACACAACGGTTTTTCGGGGGGATTACC
>NZ_JAERJS010000099.1:0-500 GCF_018257525.1 Tatumella sp. JGM130
ATCTGACGGATTTTCATCAGTGCGGCCATACGTGCGGCATTACGCGCATATTCGACAAACATCAGGAAAGTTGCAGTGTACGGCAGGAACCCCCCGTGCAGTGCCAGGCCATTGGCGATAGCCGTCATACCGAATTCACGGACACCGTAATGGATGTAGTTACCGGCCGCATCTTCGTTGATCGGTGTTGAGCCGGACCACATGGTCAGGTTACTTGGTGCCAGGTCAGCTGAACCGCCCAGGTATTCCGGCAGCAACTTACCAAAGGTTTCGATAGCATTCTGCGACGCTTTACGGCTGGCAATATTCGCCGGGTTAGCCTGCAGCTGTTCGATATACTTCTGTGATTCTGCCTGCCAGTTTTCCGGCAGCTGTTCTGAGGTACGGCGGATAAACTCTTTCGCCAGCTCAGGGAATGCCTGACGGTAAGCGGCAAATTTGCTGTCCCAGTCCTGTTCTTTTTTCTGACCGGCGGCTTTGGCATCCCAGGCGGCATAGAT
>NZ_JAERJS010000009.1:0-102905 GCF_018257525.1 Tatumella sp. JGM130
CTAAGGTGGGCCTGGTCATGTGTCATCTCTTTTTTTAGATTAGTTTACTGAAATGACACAGAATTTTGAACACTACCTACATTGGTGCGCATAATGTATATTATGTTAAATAATGGAACTTCGTCGTTAAGCTGATAACCACCTCTCTTTCAGAACACTCATTGCAGATAAGTCTGAGCTCACGTTAAGAGTGATCCCCTTACTGATAAGATAACTCCGGCCACTATTGATGGAATTGTCAGGTGTCACCCGCGGACTGTTGTATTGCTGTCAGACTTGTCGGGACGAGATTCCCGGTATATGGCTGCAGCAGTAAACCGCGCGAATAGCCCTTATCAATCCATAGTGACTGCATCAGAATAATGACTCCAGAGAAACGCTAAACTCGTCGCCGGTTTGTTGATCAGCATACCGGAGGGCTTGTTGATCATTCCTGTCAGGGACCGTTATGCGGGGATGAAATTACCCCCCCCGAGCAACATATGCTGCTGACGGACAATCTGTTCTGCATAGTTCACTGTTATCTTTCCGTGAAACTCCGGATTTCGGGCCTATTGTCCGCCGGTGTACAAAATACCGGCAAATTTAAGGCGTCGCTCTGTAAAAAAACAGGTACTGGTACCCTGCGAAATTTACAGAATTAACACAGCGACGCCATTTTTACTGCGGTATAAATAACCTTTGGGACACAGAGACTTGATGCAAATACCGGCCAGGCGGAACAGACAGCGGATTGCTGAGCCGTTCCCCTGTAAAAACCGAGCCTCCCTGCTCTTCTCTGATTGTTACACCATAGGATAATTGAAAAAACGGTTACCGCGATTGCGGCCACCTCAGTCGGCCAGCTTTACAGGCCTTTTACCCAGTTACCTTTTAATGGCCGTGATAAACAAGCCAGTACGGCAATCAGACAAATTTCAATCGATACCGCCCAGTAAATATGGCCAAGAATTTCACTCCATAACTCATAACCGTTAAGGTTCCATAACCAGCCGATCACTCCCTGATCATAAACCGGTTTCCGGAAGCCCAGTGCCGGGATGAGAAAACCGTGCATCACAATAGTGATGACAATTCCGAATAAAGCGCCGAACCACAGTCGGATGCGTGGCATATAAGCCGACAGAAAGACGTAGACAAATGCAAATACAAAACTAAACAACCAGTGATACAGCGTTATTGCCCCGGGAACCGTCACCCCCTGGTAAACATAGTCCAGAGAATGCGAGTTTACCCCCAGCCATCCCAGCCACGCATCAATATTCGCCCCCGGCGGTGAAATTTCACCCGGAACTCTGGGCGGCATATTGACTTCCGAGCCCCATTTCACCAGAGAGCTCATAAATCCGCCAATCAGTGTTGTCCGGAATACCACTTGCCGGTTTACCTTATGCAGCCACATATCACCACCAGCTTCTTCCCACATAACGCCTCCTGCAGACCTGTTTTTTGTGTAATTCCCACTGATTAGTATAGTCGGTGACCGGCGCTCTGCAGCGGATCCCGACGTTTAACCCTACGTTATTCCGGACCGTAAAGCAGCAAAGCGGCTCCGTATCACCATCAGTCCCGTAGCGTGATTTTTGTACTGACGAATATAACGGCTTATACTGTTTACAGGCCCTGATGGAGGAAAAAAGATGGCTGGCGGATGGTCTGACGATGGCGCAGTAAATAAACAAATTGATGCAACCGTTGAAGATGCGGTCGCCAGAGCCAGAGATCATCTCGGACACGGAGAGAGCGCCTGGTTTTGTGAACAATGCGGAGAACCAATCCCTGACGCCCGACGGAAAGCGCTTGCCGGCGTACGCTATTGTGTCAGTTGCCAGAGCAAAATGGACAAACAAGATGAAATACACAGCGGGTACAATCGCCGGGGCAGTAAAGACAGTCAACTTCGCTAGTTATCTGGCTTTAATATTCTCCGGGTTATGGTAAAGCAAATATAAAAAGTGACGTTGTCACTTATTTGTGCAGGTTGTGCCATCAGATCAGAGGGTGCTTCCCTGCCCTCATCGGGTATTTTCAGCCTGAACCCCGTTTTCCGTATGCGGTGAATCTGTGGCGGATTCACCGCATAAGTTCCGGATTATCACCGTGACGCTGGCCATTTTTACAGCAAAAATTATCCCGTTTCTGTTTCGCTTCGTCCGGAGGGTGAAAAGCCATAACCCGTTATTTTTATTACCTGTGTCGCTAATGTTATGATACAGCCCTGTTATCTTACATCGCTCTCTTATGACACAGTTACGATATCTTAATGGTTATCCCCCTGCGATTATCAGTCAGGTTCAAACACTCGCCGATCAGGGACGGCTGGGTGACTGGCTGAAGGCTAAATACGCTGTAGCGCCGCATTCGGTACAAAGTGATAAATCCCTCTATCAGTTTGTTGCTGAGTACAAACAACGCTACCTGAAAAATGCGCCTGCACTATCCAAAGTATATTATGACAATAAACAAAACCCGGTGACCGGTACCCTCGGCACCAATACTTTTGTTTCCCGCGTACAGGGCAGTAAACTAAAGTCAAATAACGAAATCAGGATTGCGACTCTGTTTCGTGAAGGTCCGGAAGACTTCCTGAGAATGATCGTCGTCCATGAACTGGCGCACCTTAAAGAGAAACAACATAACAAATCGTTTTATCAGTTATGCTGCCATATGGAACCCGATTACCACCAGCTGGAGTTTGATATGAGATTATGGCTGAACTGGCGAGATCTCTGACAATACCTTCCGGCACACAGAAAAAACCAGCCCGGCCAGCGCAAAAGGATCTCCGGAGGATCCTTTTGATACTGCTAATCGCGATACCCTGCCAGTTGCGATACGGACAGCTTTACCTTTAATAACATCGGCTATATTTTCATAATAAACTACCCGCCGTGTTATATTTCACAGAGTGAGATAAATGTAATTATAATGTAAGCTATATGTACACATCAAATAACCAGTATTCTCCTGTGTTATAACCTGTCTGATATCCATATTTTAAAAAATTAATTTCCATTAAAATCCGAACTACAAAAAATAATTAAACCGTAAAAACAGGTATGAATTTAAATATCCTTCAGTAACACAAATCCGACCAGTAAGTTAACTACCCATGAGTGTATATCGTCTATTTATCACAGTGATCAATGTTATTTTAATTAATTTTAAATATATTAACTTCAGGGTTAGTGATAAACAAATCACAGGAGGTTGTAATGAAAAAATATAAACTTTCCGTTGTTTTTTTATTGTTGATGTTATCCATGTTTTATTCCCATGCCGGGATGATAAGATTTAACGGAAATATATACCAGTCGCCCTGTTCCCAGACTTTCACTGATGGCTCGGTAATATTCCGTTGTCAGCAGGGGCAGCTTAAAACCCGCCAGAAGACAGCCCTTTCCGTTCGCGATGGTGCTCTGCCGATGGACCTTGGCACCCGAAAACTGACCTGGATTAATCCGCAGCATTCACTCGGCGTCATGGTTATCAGTTACCGATAGAATATAAAAATTCAGAGTGGCCGTATAGCGTTTATTATTAAAAAATAAAAACCCGTCCACCGGGAGTTATATTGCTGTGCATTAAAGGAGTTATTCTATATGCCGAAAAAAAATACTGTTACTCACTTGCGGATTTATTCTGTTGCTGACACAGCCGAATTCACGTAATGATTCATAACGGTGCATTCCCCTGGCTTATTGTTCTGAAATGCACACTGACAGCGCAGGGTACAGCTTTCCGTCAACAGTCATTCTTGCTAACTGCCGGTATTAATGCGTTCTGATGCTCACTGGCTGTGCCTTTGCAACTGGTACAAAAGTTGCAAAGTTCTGCCGTCTGGAAAAAGGAGAACATATGAAAGCATTGATCATCGGGGCGGGAATCGGCGGGATGAGTGCCGCACTGGCTTTACGTGCTTGCGGTTATCAGACTGAAGTATTTGAGTCCGTTAAGCAGATAAAACCGGTCGGTGCAGCAATATCCATCTGGCCCAACGGGGTTAAATGCCTTAATGCCCTCGGGTTGCGAGAAGAAATTAAAGCACTGGCCGGTAATATGGCATGGATGGCATATCATGATTTCGCCACCGGCAACGTACTGACCCGTTTCAGCTTATCGCCACTGGTCGAACGCGTCGGGGAATACCCCAGCCCCGTCGCCAGGGCCGAGTTACAGCAAATGCTGATAAACCATTACGCGGCTGAGGATATCCGGTTTGGTAAACGGGCTATCCGGGTGGAACAACATTCTGACGGAGTGCGGGTAAGCTTCGATGATGGCAGTCAGGCACGCGGGGATTTTCTGATTGCTGCTGATGGTACCCATTCAGTGATACGGGATTATGTGCGGGGCAAACCAACCGAACGCCGCTATGCCGGTTATGTGAACTGGAACGGTCTGGTGACTATTGATAAATCTGTGGCACCCGACGATCAATGGACCACTTTTGTCGGAGAGGGTAAACGAGTCTCTCTGATGCCAGTCGGCGGCAACCGTTTTTACTTTTTCTTTGATGTGCCGTTAGCCAAAGGGCTGGCCGAAGACCGTAGCAGTCTGAAACAGGATCTGCGACGCTATTTTTCCGGCTGGGCTGAACCCGTCCGTAAACTGATTGAACTTATCGACCCACAAACGACCAATCGGGTAGAAATTCATGATATTGAGCCTTTTATGGAGTTTGTAAAAGGACGGGTGGCACTGCTCGGCGATGCGGCACACAGCACCACACCGGATATTGGTCAGGGGGGATGTACAGCCATGGAAGATGCCATAGTACTGGCGTCTACCCTGTCATCCCATTCTCTGGGTATTGAGGATGCACTGCTCCGCTACCAGAATCGTCGCAATGAACGGGCAAAAGATCTGATACTGAAAGCCCGTAAACGCTGCGATCTGACTCATGCCAGAGATCCTCAACTGACCGCTGACTGGTACCTTGAACTGCGTTCAGAAACAGGTGAACGGGTACTTGAAGGAATGTGCCAGACTATCGAAGGCGGTCCGCTGGGCTGAGCGCACTGCCGCATCTGTCGGTATCCGGTCTCAATACCGGCAGATGCGGCCTATTCTGTCAGGCCCTTGTTCAGGGGATGGCCAGCGCTTCGGTTGTCCCTTGTTGCCAGACACACTGACCATTCACCCAGGTCTGAGCAATATTACGTTCATCACCAAGGGTCATCAGAACAAACAGCTGCTCGATGATATCTTTACTATTACGCTGCCGCAGTGCCTGTAAAGGTGTTGCGGCCATGTCAATAACAATAAAGTCAGCGTCATTACCCGCATTAAAATTACCCGTCTGATGATGTAAATCCAGTGCGTGGGCTCCGCCCAGGGTGGCATGATAAAAGGCTTCACAGGCATTAAGCCGGTTATTTTGCAGTTGCTGCACTTTATAGGCATCCCCCAGGGTACGCAGCAGACTAAAGCTGGTCCCTGCACCTACGTCCGTCCCCATACCGACCGGAATATGCTGCGCCCGGGCCCGGTCCAACGGAAAGAGCCCACTGCCAAGAAAAAGATTTGATGTCGGACAAAATGCGATCGCGGATCCGGTTTGTTGCAGACAATCCCATTCTTTATCCTGCAAATGAATACAGTGTGCAAATACACTGCGTTTCCCCGTCAGACCAAAATGGTGATATACACCGAGGTAACTGTCTTGCTGCGGAAACAACTCCCGTACCCATTCAACTTCACGCAGATTTTCACTCAGATGGGTCTGCATCCAGACATCCGGATACTGATTACGTAGTGCACCTGCCTGTTGCAGTAATTCTGCAGAAGAAGTGGGCGCAAAACGCGGGGTTATCGCGTATCCCAGCCGGCCTTTACCATGCCAGCGTTCGATCAACGCCCTGCTCTGTTCCGCACTCTGCTCCGGTGTTTCCAGTAATGACTGCGGGGCATGACGATCCATCATGACCTTACCGGCAATTAACCGCATAGCGTATTTTTCTGCTTCACTAAACAGAGCATCGACAGACTGTGGATGGACCGATGCAAATACCAGAGCGGTGGTGGTTCCGTTACTGAACAGTTGGCGAATAAAAAAAGCCGCCATTTTTGCGGCGTATTCAGGATCACCGTATTTACTTTCGACCGGAAAAGTATATTGCTCTAACCATTCAAGTAACTGTTCTCCGCAGGCGGCGATCATTTCTGTCTGCGGATAATGAATATGCGTATCAATAAAACCCGGCATAATCAGCTGACCACGAAAGTCATTGAATATGCAGTTTTCCGGTAAGACGGTAGTTTCCTGCCAGGGCGTTAAAGAGATAATTTTCCCGCCCTCCGTCAGCAGCAACCCGTCAGGCAGATAGCGAAATTGTTGCATCATCTGCTCAGGGTCAGCGACTGTCCCGGCGAAGTCGACAAATGCGGCACGAATGGCCTGTAACCCCGTGTGTGACATATTCCGGCCTCCTCAGCCATTTACCCCGGCATTCGTTTTGCCGGAGTTTCATATACAAACGGTTGGATTAGCAAAACTTGCAAAAGGTGTGCCAGTGACCCGCTGGCGATAAAACCATGATAGAGCACCCTGCTATACCATATGCTGCCGCAGGGAGAAACGACACCACGAATACTTCCCCTTGCTGATAGCTGACCCGCTGATTGCTGTATATCCGTCAGTCACAACAGGCAGAGAGGGTCATTATCATGTTGCATCCGTTATGCCTCTCCGGTAATTACTTCTGAAGTATTAATAAGTAGGCATCCCCGCAACATCAATGCTATGTTGTCATACCTCTGAAACTCCACCGCTGAAAGGTAAGGTCTTGATATGATTATTCTGGTAACAGGTGCAACCGCAGGTTTTGGTGAGACTATCACCCGCCGTTTTATTGATGCCGGCCATAAAGTTATTGCTACCGGCCGCCGTACAGAGCGCCTGCAACAGCTAAAAGATAAGTTTGGTGAAAGTGTTCTGCCGCTGCAGCTGGATGTCCGTGACCGTGCAGCGATTGATCAGGCCATCAGTCAGCTTCCTGCAGAATGGCAGGATATCGATATCCTGGTCAATAATGCCGGGCTGGCATTAGGCCTTGAACCTGCCCAGCAGGCCAACGCTGATGACTGGGAAACAATGATCGATACCAATGCTAAAGGTCTGGTGATGGTAACCCGTGCCGTTCTGCCTGGCATGGTGGCCCGTAACAAAGGTCATATTATTAATATCGGTTCCACTGCCGGCAACTGGCCTTATCAGGGAGGTAATGTCTATGGCGCAACAAAAGCATTTGTCCGCCAGTTCAGCCTGAATCTGCGTACAGATTTACAGGGCACTGCTGTACGGGTCACCAATATCGAACCCGGTCTGGTCGGCGGCACCGAATTCTCTAACGTACGTTTTAAAGGTGACGAGGGTAAAGCCAGTTCAGTCTATGACGGTACTCAGGCCCTGACACCGGATGATGTGACAGAAGCGGTGTTCTGGGTGTCATCCCTGCCAGCCCATGTGAATATTAATACTCTGGAAATGATGCCCGTCAGCCAGACTTACGGCGGCCTTAAAGTCACCAAACAATAACCACCAGCCTGCCGGACCGGAGAATATGCTGCCGGCCGGCTAAAAGATTAACCCTTCCTAAACCAGTTACCGATAACCGGCAAAAGTAGCCGAAAATCCGTCAGCAATGTTATACTTTTGTCCGGCAGCAACGGTAATGCTGTGCTGTCCGGTAACCGATAAAAGGAACTCAATATGAAAGTGAACTCAACAATATTGCCGGTGATCCTTAGCAGTATCCTGCTTGGCGGCGGACTGTTCGGTGCTGCAGTGGCGAGTCAGGCGGCAACACAGCATGTTGTTATCGACAGTGGCGATAATGCATTGACCAAAGAACAGGCCCGTCAAAGCCAGCAGCAATGGGATGAGACCCGTAACCTGCGTAACAGGATTAATCAGCGGGCTGATAAAGAGTTCAGTAAGATTGATAAGGCTTACGATACCCGGGATAAATGCGAACAAAGTGCAAACCTGAACGCATACTGGGAGCCAAAAACCTTACGCTGTCTTGACCGCCGCACCGGGCGTCCGGTAACGCCTTGATCCCCGAAGCGGGCCGTTCATTTTATTAAAGGTACTTCCTATGAAAAAATCCGTACTGTTGTCCAGCGCGTTGTTAATTGTTTTTCCCCTGTTCGCACAGGCATCCTGCGAATCTGTGAAAGCAGATATCAGTAAGAAAATTATTGCTAACGGTGTGCCTGAGTCCGGATTCAGCCTTGATATCGTACCGAGTGATCAGGCCGATCAGCAAGGCGGACTGGTGGTAGGTCATTGCCAGAATGATACTCAGAAAATTGTCTACAAACGTCTGAGTGATGGCAGCACCCCGTCATCCTGATACTGACGCAGCAAAAACAACGGCAGGCATACCTGCCGTTGTTTTTATTCTCAACAGGATCCGGCAGACAGGCCCGGTTCACCGCTTAACGAAAGGTCGAGGTAACCGGTAAGATCGCGCTGCTCAGGACGAGGTAAATACGGTATTTCCCCGAGTAACGGGGCTCCTATCTGTTTTTTCAGCACGTCAATAATACTGGCGTATCCGGCCAGTCCCGGGTTGATACGGTTCGCAACCCAGCCACATAAGGGTAACCCGTCACTGAGAATAGCTTCTGCGGTCAGCAGTGCGTGATTAATACACCCCAGTTTGATCCCGGCCACCATGATTACCGGCAACTGCTCACTGATCACCCAGTCTGAAAGAGGTTGTTCATTATTCATCAGACAGTTCCAGCCTCCGGTTCCTTCAATCACCAGTTGTTCAGCCTGATGACTAAGGGTTTCCAGACCATCACTCAGTCTCTTATAATCCACCCGGCAACCGGGGCTGGTACTGATTTCATCGCCCTGCAGGGCGAAAGGGTTAATGCACTGATAAGGCAGTTGCAATGATGATGCCTGCTGCAATAACAGTGCATCATTATTACGCATCCCTTCATCGGTCAGCCGTGAATTTTTGGCTACCGGCTTATACCCGATACAACTCACCCCCTGCTTAGCAGCAGACTGTAACAATGCCAGAGATACGACTGTTTTACCCACGGCCGTATCCGTGCCTGTAATAAACACTTTTTTCACGTATGCTCCCTGGTTTCGCAGTAGGGTTCAGAAGTTTTGAAAATACAGGATGCATTCTAAGTGACTGACTGATGGTATGAATTGCGTTAACGCAAGTTTAGTGACGCTTACCCCGCGAAAAGCTTTACTAACAATTCTCCGCGGTATAACGCATCTTTGACCAGCGCGGTACAGGCCAGGGTCCCCGGCCTGACTAATGCGGCTTGCCGGATACTCACCTGCCGGCTATAGGCCGGTAAAGCAGCCTTTTCAATGCGGCTTTTAATGGCAGGAAACAGTATTTCTGCTGCAGTGTTAAGCGGCGAATCAATCAGTATTTGTTGGGGATTAAAAATATTCACCATCATCGCCAGACTGTAGCCAATAACATGCCCCGCTCTGGTAATAATCCCGCTGGCCAGGGTATCACCGCAGAGCGCAGCAATGCATAGCTCGCGGATATCCGTAATCGCGGACGGGGACTGGTGCAGCAGGCTGTCGGGATACTCAGCTATCTGCTGTCTGGCCTGTTCCAGCAGACTCTCAGTGCTGGCCAGGGTATTCAGACAACCGCTATTGCCACAGTCACATAAGCTGCCATCAGGGTCGATACAGGTATGACCAATATCAACCCGTGAACAACGGTTCTGATGCAGCAATTCCCCGCCGGTGATCACTGCAGCCTCTGTCTGTTGATCGGAAACCACCAGTATGACATCGCGACAGTCCGTAGCAGCACCAAAGTAATGCTCAGCCAGTACCCTGGCTGAAATAACATTCTGTACATAAACATTCAGGCCGGTTCGCTGGTGCAGCATGGCAGATAACGGAATATCCGGCTGCTGACAGTCAGACCGGTTAGGGATCACCCCGCGATTACTGTTTACCATCCCGGGTAAGGTGACGGCTAATGCTGCCAGCTGTGACGGTAATAGCGGATAGCAGCAGAGAAAGTCCTCTGCGGCTGCGGCCAGTACGCCGGCCAGTGATGTCTCCGAACCCGCAGGCAGTGGCTGTACTCTTTCGGTTATTTTACCTCCCCCGAGATCGCGCAAAGTTATCCGCAGACAGTGATCAGAAAGGTGCATCGCCAGAAATCGCCAGCGCTGAGAGCAGAGTTCCAGTCCGGTGGCAGGGCGTCCGCGGTTGCCGGGTTCGGTGATTTCACATTCACGGATCAAATCTGCCTGCAACATTTCGCGGATAATTTTAGTGATACTGGCAGGGGCCAGTTTTGTTCGTTTAGCAAGTTCAATACGTGACAAAGGGCCATACTGGTCAATCAGCCGGTAGACAGTACCGGCATTTATTTGCCTGATATGGTCAATATGTCCTGGCTGATTGTCTGTCAACACTGCCTCCCTTATCTATTTATTCGCAGATCGAAATAAATTAATTATGGGGGGTTAGCGCCGCGCCGTACGTCAGAGAATAATTTAATGTGACTGGCTTCACACAAGATTTTTCACAAACCGTTAACCGGTGACATCAGGTCGAGCATATGCTGCAGGGTTGCGGTTGTTTGTCGCTGGGCAGACCAGACCATCCATACTTCGGTACGGGCATCAGCCTCGCTGAGTTCCAGCCACACCACTTCACTGAGTTTCGCGCGGCGAAAAGAGGCAGGCAGAATAGAAACCCCCAGCCCGGTGGCTACTAACCCGAGGATTGCTACCGCATCTTCAACCTCAAGGGTAATATTCGGCGTTATCTGGTTTCTCAGTAACAGACCGAGTATCTCACTGTAAAGTGCCGTACCGCCCTGATGATCGAAGAAAACAAAAGGCTCATCACGCAATTGACGAATCGACACCTGCCGTTGTCCGGCCAGCCGGTGGTCCTTATGCACTACCGCATACATGGATTCTTTCTGCAGTAAACGATATTGCAGATCATCAGGCAGAGCCGTATTTCTCATAATCGCCAGGTCAATACGCCCTTCCTGTAACGGAAGCAGTAGCTGGCGGCTGTTCATTTCCTGCATATGCAGGTGCACATCAGGATATGTCAGACGATAACGGTATACCGCCTCGGATATTTTTTTTATCAGCGGCGCCGATGACGTAAAACCAAGCCGTAGTTCTCCGCTGTCACCGTAATGCAGGCGTGATGCCCGCTCACTGGCCTGCGCCACCTGAGCCAGTATCGCCCTTGCATCACTGAGAAACTGTTTTCCGGCCGGGGTCAGTTCGACACGGCGATTGTTTCTGGCGAATAACCTTGCATCTATCGCTTCCTCCAGCTGGCGAATTTGCTGGCTCAGAGGAGGCTGGGAGATATTAAGTCTTGTTGCTGCCCGCCCGAAATGCAGTTCTTCTGCCACCGCAATAAAGTAACGTAAGTGCCTCAGCTCGATATTCATATGTTAATTATCTTATTTGAGATTATTAATATATTAGACAACTTATTAACCTTTTCCTAGAGTTAGCGCACACCAATCACTGAGGAATGTTCATGAACAGCACGTCCCGGGCGACAACTCTTCCGCTGGCGGAAGAAGAGAGTCCTGCCCAACGCCGGAGTAAATCACCCTTTATTACCCGCGGCACCCCTTCTTTTATTCAGGTCACTATTGCTCTTTTTTCTGCCGGCCTTGCCACCTTTGCTCAGCTCTATTGCGTACAGCCCGTATTACCGGTGCTTTCCCATCAGTTTAATATCTCCCCCGCAATGAGCTCGGTCTCCCTGTCAATCTCCACCGCCTGTATGGCATTCGGCCTGTTAATTACCGGCGCTATTTCTGATGCCATTGGCCGGAAATCAATGATGGTTGGTGCATTGCTGCTTGCAGCCTGCTGTACCCTGGCGTCCGGTATGATGTCCGACTGGACCGGGATCCTGATTATGCGGGCCTTAATTGGCTTGTCTCTCAGCGGGGTTGCTGCTGTGGCAATGACCTATCTGAGCGAAGAAATTCACCCCGGCGTACTGGCTTTTACGATGGGGTTATATATCAGTGGTAATTCTATCGGCGGGATGAGCGGACGTTTACTGACCGGCGTGATCACCGATTTCTTTAACTGGCGAGTGGCTATTCTCAGTATTGGTTGCTGCGCGCTGGCTGCCGCATTTATGTTCTGGAAAATTTTACCGGAATCACGCCATTTCAGGCCGGTACGTCTGCGGCCTAAAGCATTGCTGATTAACTTCCGCCTGCATTTCCGCGATAAAGGCTTGCCCCTGCTGTTTATTATCGGCTTCCTGGTGATGGGGGCTTTCGTCACTCTGTTTAACTATATTGGTTATCGGCTGCTGCACGCACCGTACTCCATGAGTCAGGCAACCGTCGGGTTAATTTCGGTGGTTTACCTCGCCGGTTCATGGAGTTCTCCGAAAGCCGGTGCGATGAGCGTCCGGTTTGGCCGCGGCCCGGTATTTTTGTTTTCCGTCAGTCTGATGCTGGCCGGGGTGCTTGTCTCCCTGTTCTCCCCGGTCTGGCTGATCCTGCCGGGACTGCTGATGTTTACCGGCGGATTCTTTGCCGCCCACTCGATTGCCAGCAGCTGGATTGGGGTGCGGGCCCGGCGGGCCAAAGGCCAGGCGTCATCAATGTATCTGTTCTGCTATTACCTTGGTTCCAGTGTGGCCGGGACTTCCGGGGGGATTTTCTGGCGCCATTTTGGCTGGACAGGCGTTGTCGGGTTTATCTCGGTGCTGCTGATACTGGCATTATGCGTCGGTTATAAACTGATGAACCGCCTGCAACCTGCCCGCTGATTGCTTTTTACCGGTATCCGTGTGCGGATACCGGTACGACTGCTGCTGTCACCTTACCTCCGATTGTATATATTCGTAAGAATATTTTAGCCTGATTGTAATAGTCTCTATACTTGCCGCAACAGTCTCTGCCGGTAACAACCATCACCCGATGACCCGCGCCGATCCGTCACGGAGAACACCATGCCAGATTGTATATATACAACCTATCACCGCTGGCAGATCCGTCTGCACTGGCTGACATTAGTGCTGCTGATTATTGTTTACGGGACTATTGAACTGCGCGGGCTGGCAGTACGTGGTTCCTGGCAAGGTAAGATGGTGATAATGACCCATTTCAGTTGCGGTGTTCTGGTCTTTGCGGTGATTTGTCTGCGGCTGTTACTGCGCTTGCGCTATCCGGCCCCTCCGCCACTGTCACTGGCAAGACAATGGCAGCACCGTCTATCTTCTGCGGTACATCAGTTGTTATATCTGTTATTCCTGTCATTACCGGTGATGGGAGTCGCATCGCGCTATCTGCGTGGCCAGCCGTGGCCGTTGTTTGGCATACTGATGCCGGTCACCACCCGCCCTGACCCCGGCCTCAGTCGTCAAATCATCCGCTGGCATGAAACCCTGGCAGATGCGGGCTACTGGCTGATTGGGTTACATGCGCTGGCCGCCATTATCCATCATTTTTTACTGCGGGATAACACTCTGCGCAGGATGCTGCCATCACGCAGAATTCCGCCGCACCCATAAACATCTGCATTCTGTTTATCAGACTAATTAAAGGTTTAATCCTGTGTTCAAATTCGTCACAATACGCGAATAATGTGATTGAGATCACCTAACGCCAAGGAAAAAGCCTTTTTATGATAGCTGAATCTTCCTGCCAGCCAGAAGACCCGCAATATAACCCGCCAGGCTCACGTAAAGTAGCATGGTTAAGAGTGCTGCTGATGGCGGTGGCTGCCTTCATCTTCAATACCACCGAGTTTGTCCCCGTCGGGCTGTTGTCGGATATCGGTGCCAGTTTCAATATGAAAACGGCTGATGTAGGGATTATGCTGACCATCTATGCCTGGTGCGTCGCCTTACTGTCATTACCGCTGATGCTGCTGACCCGCAATATCGAGCGCCGCTTTTTGCTGGTGATCCTGCTGGTACTGTTTACGGCCAGCCATCTGTTGTCAGCCTTCGCCTGGGATTTTAACGCACTGCTGGTCTCCAGGGTCGGTATTGCCATCACCCACGCTGTTTTCTGGTCGATCAACGCCTCACTGGCTATCCGGATTGCACCGCCGGGCAAGAAAACCCAGGCACTGAGTATGATTGCCACCGGTACAGCACTGGCAATGGTGTTAGGTGTTCCCCTTGGCCGGATTATTGGTCAGACTATGGGCTGGCGCTCCACCTTCGGTATTATCGCTATCTCATCACTGGTGCTGATGGTTATGCTGATAAAACTGTTGCCGAAATTACCAAGTGAACATACGGGTTCCCTGAGTAGCCTGCCGCTGCTGATGCGCCGCCCGGCGCTGATGAGCATGTATTTGCTGGTGACCCTGGTCGTCACCGCCCATTATACGGCTTACAGCTATATCGAACCGTTTATGCAACAGCTGGCACAACAGGGTGAAAACTTCACGACCCTGTTGTTATTACTGTTTGGCGCAGCCGGTATCTTTGGCAGTGTGCTGTTCTCGTCACTGGGTAAACACTTCCCTTCATCACTGTTAGCCGGTGCAATTACCGCGATTATGCTGTGTATGGGATTATTGCTGGTTACCGCCACCCACCCGGGCAGTATCATTACTGTGTGCATTGTCTGGGGGATCGCCATGATGCTGATTAACCTGTCGATGCAGGTGCGGGTGCTGTCTCTGGCACCGGATGCAACAGATGTTGCGATGTCTCTGATGTCAGGGATTTATAATATTGGTATCGGCGCCGGGGCATTGATTGGTAATCAGGTCAGCAGCCATCTGGGTATGGGGCTGGTCGGGTATGTGGGTGCCGCATTTGCCCTGGTCAGTCTGGGCTGGTGCCTGTACGGCCTGAAAAAATACCCTGAATTACGCTCTAACCTGTAATGCTATCCCCGGTACGCCGGGGATTTGAGCGGAGGTTACTCTGCGGACAGTTCCGTTACCGGGCTGTCCGGACCATTTTTTTTCACCGATTCAATGCCTTTCTCCCGCGCTGCCACAGTGCTGTACATTTCGCTGCAACCAATAACCTGATGATTTTGTGCTTTCAGAGTGAAATAAGGTGCACCATTTTTAGCGGTCAGACGCTGATAGTTATGATCGTCAGCACTGTTTTTCTGTACCGATATTATCCCGTTCAGGCAGCCGCTCTTCTCTTTATAGCCTTCACTGCTGAGAATAACTTCCCCGTTTGCTGCCTTGAGATGGAAATAATACTGCTGGTCTTTCCCCCGGAAAACGTCATATTTACCGCTCATACTCGCCCCTTGAAAATTAACAGACACGGTTTAAGTGTTACGCAGATACGTGATAACGCAATAGATCCTGCGTATTTTTTCTGAGATACCGCCGAGGGTGATCGTGTTATGCCTGAGTAAAATCTGAATCTGTATCACAATTGGCACGAATTGCATAACCACACTTATCCTGTGGTAACAAAGTAGTTTATACTCGCCTTCAGTAAGCTGATGAATTTATACCTTATTTAAATATAAATTTTAAATTATAAAATTTTTTCATAAGCACCTGCGTGTAAACCTGTTTTTCTTCGCGAAAAATGTTAAAATTATGGCCAGTTAACCACTACCGGAACTGAATTATGATTCCAGAAAAAAGGATTATTCGTCGCGTTCAATCTGGCGGTTGTGCAATTCATTGTCAGGACTGCAGTATTAACCAGCTATGTATCCCCTTCACTCTTAATGAACATGAATTGGATCAACTGGATAATATTATTGAGCGTAAAAAACCGATTCAGAAAGGACAATCCCTTTTTAAAGCAGGAGATGAATTAAAATCACTTTATGCAATTCGTTCCGGTACCCTGAAAAGCTATACCATTACCGAACAGGGCGATGAGCAAATTACCGGTTTTCATCTGGCCGGTGACCTTGTCGGTTTCGATGCTATTATCAGCAGTCATCATCCGAGCTTCGCTCAGGCCCTTGAAACCTCAATGGTATGCGAAATTCCTTTTGACACCCTCGATGACCTGTCCGGAAAAATGCCGGCCCTGCGCCAGCAAATGATGCGTCTGATGAGCGGTGAAATCAAAAGTGACCAGGACATGATCCTGCTGCTGTCGAAAAAGAGCGCCGAAGAACGTCTGGCTGCCTTTATCTGGAACCTGTCTCGCCGTTTTGCCCAGCGCGGCTTTTCACAGCGTGAATTCCGTCTGACCATGACCCGCGGCGATATCGGTAACTATCTGGGACTGACAGTCGAGACCATCAGCCGTCTGCTGGGGCGTTTTCAGAAAAGCGGTATGCTGGCAGTCAAAGGTAAATATATCACTATCGAAAATCACCAGATGCTGACTGAGCTGGCAGGACAAACCTCCCCCTGCAGTCCCTGAGCCCGGGATAACCGGAACCGTACGGTAAAACGACCGTCAGTTTCCGGTTTTTTAATTTTTCCTTCTCCCGCCATCTAAGCCAGGCTATCTTTAAATCCTCAGGCTTTTACAAGGAGATGTCAGAATGTCCAGATATCAGAATATCCTCGTGGCTGTTGATGCAGAGCAGGACGACCAGCCCGCATTGCGGCGTGCCGTCTATCTGAACCAGCGCATTGGCGGTAAAATAAAAGCATTTCTCCCTATCTATGACTTTTCCTACGAAATGACGACCTTACTGTCCCCCGATGAGCGGGCCAGTATGCGTCAGGGTGTCATTGATCAGCGCACGGAATGGATCCGTCATCAGGCAAAGGCGTATATTGATGCCGGTGTAAATATTAATATCAAGGTGGTATGGCACAATCGCCCCCATGAGGCCATTATTCAGGAAGTATCACAGCATCAGCACGATTTGGTCCTGAAAATGGCCCACCAGTATGACCGGCTGGAGTCTGTGATCTTTACACCGACTGACTGGCATATCCTGCGTAAATGCCCTTCTCCTGTCTGGATGGTTAAGGATCAGCCCTGGCCGGAAAAAGGCAAGGCACTGGTGGCGGTGAACCTTGCCAGCGAAGACCCCGGCCATGATGCCCTTAATCATAAACTGGTGCGTGAGAGTCAGTTACTGGCTGATATGGTCAATCATACGGAAGTACATCTGGTGGGGGCTTATCCTCTGACACCGGTAAATATCGCAATTGAGCTGCCTGATTTTGACCCGCAAACCTATAATGATGCCATCCGCGGTCAGTATCTGATTGCGATGAAAACATTACGCCAGACCTTCTCGATTGGTGATGAATTTACCCATGTCGATAAAGGCGAGCCTGAAGAGGTTATTCCCGGGCTGGCAAATACCCTGGACGCGGGGGTGGTGGTTTTGGGTACCATCGGCCGTACCGGGCTGTCAGCCGCATTTCTGGGCAATACCGCAGAACAGGTGATCGATCATCTGCGCTGCGACTTACTGGTATTCAAACCTGATGATTTCGTCTTAGCAGAAGCGGAAGACGAAGAGGATGATGCCGAAGACGACTAATGCCTTCCCCCTGTGCAGACACAGGGGGGTTATCTGATCTGCAGCGACCTGCCCGCCATCCGACATCCTGCCCTGAATTTTCTGTCATCTGATTGTCATAAAAATGCCGCAATCTCCGGAATCTGCTTTTTTTATCGCTGGCAGGATAAATGCATAAATTGGCTGAGACAGCACAATTTTTACATGTAATAATCAACCACAAACAGGTTACACATCAACGTCCGGGACGATTTCGTACTCTTTTTTGAGCAAGGCGAAGGATTATTTTTATGAAGCTTAAGAACACTTTTTTAGCAGCAGCTCTTTTCTCCGTTACTGCTGTTAATGCGTTTGCAGCCCAGGAGCTGGCGCCAGAAAAAGCAGCAGCATTACAGCCCTTCAAACGTATTAATATTAATGGCCGTTTTAATTCTCTGATTGATGCCAGTGCCGCGATCTCAAAGCGTGCCGATGAACTGGGTGCCGCCGCCTATTATATTCAGGGCGTAAACGATGCCACGGGTAATAGTGGTAACTGGCGCGTCACCGCAGACCTTTACCATAAAGATGCGCCGGAAGTGGTTAAAAATACCGACTACCGTAAGTACAATGGCGTTGCTCAGCTGCCTAAAAATGTCGCCTACCGTTTAGAGCCTTTTGATACGGTTTCTGTCAGCGGCTACTTCCCGAGCCAGCCTGATGTCGTGGATGCCATCTCCCGTGCCGCCAAAGACAAAAACGCAGCCTCTTTCTTTATTGTTCGTCAGATTGATGCCAACAATGGTGGCAATCAGTTTGTCACCGCCTATGTTTATAAGGCCGATGCCAGACAGCGTCAGGTACAAAGCCCTGATGCTATCCCGGCGAACTCTGCAGCCGGTAAAGCCGCATTAGCCGCAGGCGGCGCCGCGGCAGCCAAAGTGGAAATTCCGGGAGTGGCCTCTTCTGACACGCCGGACAGAAATATCGGTCGTTTCTTCGAAACCCAGACCAGTACCGGCCAGCGTTATACGGTCAAACTGCCAGACGGTACGTCAGTTCAGGAACTGAGTGCGATTACCGCCGCACAGATGACGCCGTTTACTACTGTTACCATCACTGACCACTTCGGCACCCCGACGGAAATTTCTGACGCCATCGCCCGTCGGGCGGCTGATAAAGGCGCGAAGTTTTACCATATTACCCGCCAATGGCAAAACCAGAGCGGCGGTAATCTGACCGTTACTGCAGAATTATTTAAGTAAGTCCGGATCCCCTCAGGCACGGGTAATATTTTGTTACCCGTGTTCTGTGCTGCGGCCTGTTTTTCCCCGCTTTACAGATTGCGTTACCCCCTGCCACTCCGTAGAATCACCGGCCTGTTATTCTGGTGAAAAATCTCAGCCAATTTTACTATCTCAGCAGCTTCTGCTGGTTTTAAACACAATTCAGCGCGAACCGCTGAATGTAAATGCAGGAACGACATGTCTCAAAAAAAATTAGGGTTCGCAGCACTGACAGCTCTGGTGTTGAGTTCAATGCTTGGCGCAGGGGTATTCAGTCTGCCACAGAATATGGCAGCAGTAGCAGGTCCTGCGGCGCTGTTATGCGGCTGGCTAATCACCGGGGTCGGGATCATTTTTCTGGCACTGGCAATGTTATTACTCAGCCGGTTACGCCCTGATCTCGATGGCGGTATTTTCACCTATGCCCGTGACGGGTTTGGGGAAGTTATCGGTTTTTGTTCTGCGTGGGGCTACTGGCTGTGTGCTGTGATCGCCAATGTGTCGTACCTGGTGATCGTTTTTTCTGCATTAAGTTTTTTTACGGATTCTCCGGACCATACCCTGTTTGGTGAAGGCAATACCTGGCCGGCAGTGGCGGGCGCCTCGTTACTGTTATGGATGATCCATTTCCTGGTCTTGCGCGGTGTACAAACTGCAGCCAGTATCAATGTGCTGGCGACCCTCGGTAAACTGATCCCCCTGTGTCTGTTCATTATTATAGCCATCGTCGCCTTCCGGATGGAAAACTTCAGTTATGATTTCAGCGGACTGACGCTTCACCAGCCATTATGGTCGCAGGTAAAACAAACCATGCTGATTACCCTGTGGGTGTTTATCGGGGTTGAGGGGGCTGTGGTTATTTCTGCCAGGGCAAGCCACCGCCGTGATGTGGGCCGCGCAACATTATGGGCCGTTGTGGCAGCATTGGTCGTCTATCTGCTGGTGACACTGTTGTCGCTAGGCATCGTGCCCCGCGAGCAGCTGGCAGCAATGCATAACCCGTCGATGGCCGGATTACTGGCAACCATTATCGGCCCCTGGGGCACTGTCGTCATTGTTTCCGGGCTGGTACTTTCCGTATCAGGTGCTTACCTCAGCTGGACAATTATGGCTGCCGAGATCCCGTTTCTGGCCGCCAAAACAGACGCCTTCCCACGGATTATCAGCCGGCAAAACCGGCATGAAGCCCCTGCCGCCTCACTGTGGCTGACTAACGGCTGTGTACAGGCCTGCCTGCTGATTATTGGTATCACCCATGCCGGTTACGGGACTCTGCTGACCATCGCTTCTGAAATGGTGCTGGTTCCCTATTTACTGGTAGGACTGTTTTTAATTAAAACCGTTCACCATAAAGGGATGTCAGCCCCGTGGCTGATCGGGCTGGGTGCCTCAGTTTATGGTCTCTGGCTGCTGTATGCGTCCGGGCCGGAAAATTTATTAATGTCTGTAATGCTGTATGCCCCGGGCTTGCTGGTATTTATCTTTGCGCGTTATACCGCTCCGCAGCCGATGAAACTGACCCGTAAAGAGTATTCACTGACCGGATTAATCTTGTTACTGGCGCTGGCGACAGGAATAAAACTGATGCTGGCCTGACAGGCCAGCCGTTTTTATATCAGGGTAAGGCGATCCTCAGGCAGTCATCATCCTGCCTGAGTGTCAGCGGCTTACGATATTCATCATAAATACCCGCCAGCTGATGTTCTGAAAGAGGATAAGGAAGCTGGATTTCAAAACTGATAATTTTTTGCTGTTCAGCAAGGGCAATCAGTCGGGCGATATTAATTTCATCGCTGACCTGAGTAGAAATTATCTGCAGCGCCATAGCCTTAAAATGTTCTGCATCGTTAGTCATTCCGTTAATGTTGCGCGCAGTTTTACGCGTCACCATACCGAAAATAGGCAGAACACCATAGATAGCATCCACAAAACTCCAGTGCTTCTTACAGGATGCCGACAGAAAATCACTGTAATTGAAGCAAATGCGCCGGTTATCCGCGCCTGAAGTCAATTTATCATCAGACACTCAAACTCCCCCTGTTAGCACGATCCTTAGGAAACTCATATTTCCGCGGATTATAATGGCATATTATATAGGGTATATACCAGCAACAGATGCCTTTTTCATGATAACGTAACGGTGATGACTGTTCCGGGTTACTTTGTTGTTAAATATAAATAATTATTGTTAATTATGAATAAAATAGTTTACGTAGAAGATGAACCTGAAGTTGGTGAATTGATCGCCGCTTACCTTAGCAAACATGATTTCGATGTGGTGGTTGAAACCCGCGGCGATCGGGCTGAAGAAACGATTATCCGCGAACAGCCCGAACTGGTGATGCTGGACATTATGCTGCCCGGCAAAGACGGTATGACCCTGTGTCGTGACCTGCGTACACGCTGGCACGGCCCGATTGTATTGCTGACTTCGCTGGACAGTGATATGAACCATATTCTGGCGCTGGAAATGGGTGCCAACGATTATATTCTGAAAACCACCCCGCCGGCGGTGTTACTCGCCAGACTGCGTCTGCACCTGCGTCAGTCACAGCAAAACAGCAGCAACGAAGAATTAGCTTCCGGTACTGCACCGGCCCGGCTGATCCGTTTCGGCAGTCTGACGATTGATATGCTGAACCGGGAAGTGACTCTGGCAGAAGAGCCGATCCCGTTGTCGACCGCGGATTTTGATTTACTCCGGGAACTGGCCAGCCATGCCGGACAGATCCTCAACCGTGATGCACTATTGAAAACCCTGCGTGGTGTCAGCTACGACGGCATGGATCGCAGTATTGATGTGGCTATCTCCAGGTTACGTAAAAAACTGCATGACAATGCCACCGAGCCTTTCAGAATAAAAACCATCCGTAATAAAGGTTATCTGTTCGCGCCTCAGGCCTGGGATACCCATTCCGAATGAAAAAACTGTTTATCCAGTTCTATCTGCTGCTCTTCGCCTGTTTTCTGGTCATGACCCTGCTGGTTGGCCTGGTGTATAAAATGACCGCCGAACGTGCCGGCCGCCAGTCGATGAATGACCTGATGGCCAGCTCACTGTACCTGATGCGCAGCGAATTACGTGAAATTCCGCCAAAAGACTGGAATAAAACGATAGATAATCTTGATTTAAACCTCTCCTTTAAACTGCATATTGAGCCCATTACCCGCTATCAGTTAGGGGCCGACGATATGCGGCGGTTACGCGCCGGAGAGATAGTCGCGCTGGACGATCAATATACCTTTTTACAGCATATCCCCCGCAGCCACTATGTTCTGTCGGTCGGCCCCATTCCTTACCTGTTTTATCTGCACCAGATGCGGTTACTGGATATTGGTCTGCTGGCTTTTATCGGGATGTCGCTGGCATTCCCGGTGTTTATCTGGATGCGGCCCCACTGGAAAGAGATGCAGCGCCTTGAACGTGCCGCACAGCGTTTCGGCCAGGGTGATCTGGATTCCCGTACCCACTTTGATAACACCTCAAGCCTGTACCGGCTGGGTATTGCCTTTAACCAGATGGCAGAAAATATAAAAGTGCTGGTTGCCAGCAAGAAACAGTTGATCGATGGTATTGCCCATGAACTGCGTACGCCGCTGGTCAGACTGCGCTACCGGCTGGAGATGAGCGACAACCTGAGTGATAACGAAGCGGCGGCCCTGAACCGGGATATCAGTCAGCTGGAAGGACTCATCGAGGAACTACTGACCTATGCCCGTCTCGACCGTCCGAAAGTTGATATGAAGTTACAGCAGTTTGATTTGGCCCGCTGGCTGGCGGAGCGTGTGGATGATGTCCGCTCGCTGAACCCCGGCCATCTGGTCGAACTGGATATTCCTCAGCAGGAAAACCAGGGCTATGCTGATCTGCGCCTGATGGAGCGGGTACTGGATAATCTGGTGAATAATGGTTTACGTTATGCCACGCAGCGGATGCGGATCAGCCTGTGGTTTGACGGTAATAATGGTCTGTTACAGGTTGAAGATGATGGTCCGGGTATCCCGGCTGAAGAACGGGAACATGTTTTCGAACCCTTTGTCCGTCTTGACCCCAGCCGTGACCGGGCGACCGGCGGATGCGGGCTCGGACTGGCAATTGTCCATTCTATTGCTCAGGCATTCCGTGGTACCGTCACCATTGACAGCAGCCCGTTAGGCGGCGCCAGTGTCAGATTTTGCTGGCCGGTAACACCACCGACCGCCGGTAAAGCTATTTCTTCCGTCAGCCCCCGCAAGGAGTAATATGAATACCGATGCTTATCAGCAGTTATGTCAGATTTTTCGCCGTATATCGCGGTTTGACCATTTATCGGCGGTTGCCGGCTGGGATATGCAGACCATGATGCCTGCCGGGGGCAGCAGAGCCCGCGGAGAGGCCTTAGCGGAGCTGAGCGTATTACGTCATCAGTTACTGACCGGTAAACAGGTCGGGGAATTACTGAGTGCCGCGCAGCAACAGTCTCTGAATGAAGATGAGCGGGCCAGCCTGTATGAAATGACCCGGCAGTGGCAGCAGGCATCGTTACTGCCTGACGAACTGGTTGAAGCGAAAGCTATTGCCGGTAGCCAGTGTGAGCATGCCTGGCGGACACAGCGTCCGGCAAACGACTGGCGCGGATTCTCTGCAAATCTGCGTAAAGTCGTTGCCCTGAGCCGCCGCGAAGCGCAAATCAGAGCCAGTGCCAGCGGTACCTCACCCTATGATGCATTACTCGGACTTTATGAGCCAGGGATGACCCGCCAGACGCTTGACCCTGTTTTTGCTGACCTTAAACAATGGCTGCCGGGTTTATTGCAACAGGTGGTCAGCAAACAATCGCAGGCCCTGCCTCTGCAACCGGAAGGTATTTTTCCGCAGGTGGCCCAGAAACAACTGGGTTTGCAGGTCATGGCGCTGCTGGGCTTTGATTTTAATCACGGCCGGCTTGATGTCAGTGCCCATCCGTTTTGTGGTGGCGTTCCCGACGATGTACGTATCACCACCCGCTATGACGAAAAACTGTTTCTCAGCGCACTGATGGGAGTGATTCATGAGACGGGCCATGCACGTTATGAACAGAACCTGCCGCGCAGATTTGCCGGACTGCCGGTTGCACAGGCCAGATCAACCGCAATCCACGAATCACAGAGTCTGCTACTGGAAATGCAACTGGCACGCAGCCCCGGCTTTCTGCAATTAATTCAGCCGCTGGTTGCGGAAACCTTTGGTTCGCAGCCAGCCCTTGAAACCGATAATTTTATTCGTCTGGCACAGCAGGTGAAGCCCGGGGTTATCCGCGTGGATGCGGATGAAGTCAGCTACCCTGCCCATGTGATGTTACGTTACGAAATCGAACAGGCACTGATTGACGGCATCATTGAAGTTGAAGATATTCCGGCCCTGTGGGATGAAAAAATGCACCATTACCTGGGACTGGATACCCGCGGTAACTTTAAAGACGGTTGTATGCAGGACATTCACTGGACGGATGGTTCTTTTGGTTACTTCCCTACCTATACTCTGGGGGCGATGTATGCCGCACAGTTATTTGCCTCTGCACATCAGCAACTGCCGTCCCTCGGGGAGCAGATTTCACGGGGAGATCTGCAGCCTTTATTCGGCTGGCTGGAAAAAAATATCTGGCAACATGGCAGCCGGTTATCGACCAGTGAACTGATCACTAAAGCAACCGGAGAAGGGTTAAACAGTCAGTTTTTCCGTCGTCATCTTGAAAAGAGATATCTGGGGTAACCTTTTGAAGAGCAGCTGTTTTTCCCGGCTGCTCTCGGTTGTTTTCCCGGCCAGAGTGTCGTTTGTACAATCGGTTACACAGCGATACCATTCAGCAACGGACACTATCGAAATATTCTCATATAGTCATTTTACCGGCCCCGCAGTGGGCTATTAAATGAAATGAATTTGAGGAATTTGCAATGAAAAAATTATTTGCACTGGTAGTTGCCGCTGCTATGGGTCTGTCCTCTGCTGCTTTCGCTGCAGAAACTACTGCAACTCCGGCCCCGGCGGCACCTGCTGCTGCAACCGCTCCTGCTGCGGCACCTGCTGCTCCGGCTAAGCATGTTGCTCATAAACATCATAAGAAAACCGCTAAAAAACGTCATCACAAAAAAGCGGCTGCTCAGAAAGCACAGGCGGCTAAAAAACATCACCACAAAAAAGTAGCTAAGAAAGCGGCTGCACAGAAAGCGCAGGCTGCTAAAAAACATCACCACAAAGCAGTCGCTAAAAAAGCTGCACCACAGAAAGCACAGGCTGCTAAAAAGCATCACCACAAAGCCGTTGCTAAAAAAGCTGCAAAAAAATAAATCTCTGACCGCCAGGATTACTCCTGAACTCGCGTCATAGTGACAGAAACACCCGGTTATGCCGGGTGTTTGTTTCCCGGAGTTATAAATATGGTGCGTCGCTATCGTTTCGAAATCATTCTGGTCGCAGTCATTATGTGTGGCGTTGTCGCTGCCAGTTTTTTTATTTAACTTCAGACCGGTAAATACGCAATATCTCTCCCTTTTTTCCATCTTACGGCTTATAGTAATCATTCCGGAATCCGATGATTAACCTACATACTTCCCGCAGTTGAGAGAATTATGCGCCTGCTGACCGTCCTTATTTTAAGTTTATTTTGCGTTAGTGTGCAGGTGCACGCTGATGATGACGATGATGACACACCGAATGCCAGCGAAATCAAGGCGCTGTTTTTTGGCAAAGACCATCGTCAGGCGATTACTGATGTGACCAGCGCCCCCTGGGATGCCATTGGCCAGCTGGAAACAGACAGCGGTAATCTGTGTACTGCCACCCTGATCTCCCCGCATATAGCCCTGACTGCCGGACACTGCCTGCTGACTCCGCCGGGTAAGTTTGATCCTCCGGTAGCCATCCGTTTTATGGCGATGCCGACCGGCTGGCGCTACGAGATCCATGATATTGACGCGCGGGTTGAGCCTTTACTGCCCGGTAAGCTGAAAGCCGAAGGCGATGGCTGGATTGTTCCACCGGCGGCGGCACCCTATGATTATGCAGTCGTGATTATTCACAATCCGCCATCCGCTATCCAGCCGGTACCACTGTTTTCAGGCAGCCGGGCCGACCTGATCGCAGCACTGAAAGCCACTGGCGGGCGGGTAACACAAGCCGGTTATCCGGCCGATCATCTGGATAACTTATATGCTCACCAGAATTGTCTGATCACTGGCTGGGCACAAAAAGCGGTATTATCCCATCGCTGTGATACCCTGCCGGGTGACAGCGGGTCACCTCTGTTGTTAAAGACCGATAATGGCTGGCAGATTATTGCGGTACAGAGTTCCGCTCCGGCAGCAAAAGATCGTTATCGTGCCGATAACCGGGCGATTGCTGTAACCTCTTTTTATGACAAACTGCAGCAATTGCAGCAACTGACCCACTAGTCTGGCGCGGCAGCACAGCGACTCCTGTGCTGCCGCGTTTTTTACCCGCCGTTTTTCTGTGCCATCGCCTGTAAAATCCGCTTTTCAGAGACCGGATAAGGTGTACCCAATTGCTGGGCAAACAGACTCACTCTCAGTTCTTCCAGCATCCAGCGTATCGCTACCACATCGTCATCATCCTGCTGTTGCGGCGCTAATTTACCCCGCCATTGCTGCCATTGTTGCTCAATACTCTGGATTTTCAGCATTCTGCTGCGGTCACTGTGGGGATCAACCGGTAACTTATCCAGCCGGCGCTCGATAGCCTGCAGATAACGCAGAGTATCCGCGAGATGTTGCCAGCCGTTACCGGTGACAAAACCACGATAAATCAGTCCTGCCAGCTGAGATTTGATATCCGACAGGGCCAGCGCCTGACTGATATCCACTTTCCCTTTCAGCCGTTTATTGATCTGAAATACCGTCGTCAGGATCTGCTCAGTCTGCATCGCAATAGTTACCACAGTGTCGTTCAGCTCAGCACGTACCTTCTCTTTCAGCTGCTCAAACGCCGTTTCAGTCCAGACCAGACCGCCGTGTTCCGCCATCAGTTTATCGATGCCACAGGAAATACAGTCGTCAATCAGTTCCGGCACCTTGCCATAAGGGTTAAAATAAAGTCCCAGTTTGGCCTTATTCGGCAATTTTTCATGCAGATATTTCACCGGTGACGGAATATTCAGCCAGAGCAACCGGCGCTGACCACGCCACATATGCTTCTGCTGCTCACTCTGGCTGTCAAACAGCCGGATCGCGACACTCTCTTTATCATCCACCAGCGCAGGCCAGGCCTGCAGTTGATAATTTCCGCGTTTCTGCTGATAACTTTGCGGTAAATCGCCAAAACTCCAGATATGCAGCCCCTGCTGTTCTACACCGTCATCGGCGACATCCGAAAGGGTTGCCTGCACTTTATCTTTCAGTGACTGTTTAAGCGCTGTCAGATCTTTACCTTCGGCCTGGGTGCGGTTGTTTTCATCCACTATCCGGAAAGTCATTTTCAGGTGGTCAGGCACCCCCTGCCATTGCCAGTCTTCGCGGGTGACTGTTACACCGGTCATCCGGCGGAATTCACGTTCCAGGCAATCGGTCAGTGGCTGACTGTGGTCAGTAACCCGTTGCAAAAATGCATCTGCATAATTTGGTGCCGGCACAAAGTTACGGCGTAATGGCTTAGGCAGGGATTTAATTAAGGCGATCACCAGTTCGCGGCGTACCCCGGGAATCTGCCATTCGAATCCCCTGTCCTCAACCTGATTTAATAACGGCAGCTGAATATGTACCGTCACGCCATCTGCGCCGGTGCCCGGTTCGAACTGATAACTGAGACGCAGTTTCAGGTTATCCTGATGCCAGAAATTTGGATAATCCAGCTGACTGACCTGTGAAGCACCGTCTTTGATCAGCATCTGCTTATCAAAGTTAAGCAGATCGGGCTGCTGCTGGCTGGCGTTTTTCCACCACTGGTCAAAATGACGCGCTGACACAACCTCATGACCAATACGCTGGTCATAGAAAGTCAATAAGGTTTCATCATCGACCAGGATATCTCTGCGTCGTGATTTATGCTCGAGATCTTCCACCTCATTCAGCAACTTACGGTTATTCTTCAGGAACGCATGACGACTTTGCCAGTCCCCTTCCACCAGCGCGTGACGGATAAATAACTCGCGGGATAAGCGCGGATCAATTTTGCCATAGTTCACTTTACGCCCGCTGATCACCGGTAATCCGTAGAGGGTGACTTTTTCCAGGGCCATAACCGCCCCCTGGCTTTTTTCCCAATGAGGCTCGCTGTAATGATATTTCAGCAGATGCTTTGCCAGCGGCTCAATCCATTCCGGCTCAATGCGAGCGGCAACACGCCCCCACAAACGGCTGGTTTCAACCAGTTCAGCGACCATGACCCATTTTGGCGGCTTTTTAAATAAGCCCGAGCCGGGGAAAACAGAAAAACGGGCATTACGCGCCCCGGTATATTCCTGCTTTTCAACATCCTTTTGGCCGATATGTGATAACAGACCACAGAGTAACGCGCTGTGCACTTCGCGGTACGGCGCCGGTTCACTGTTTACCGGCAACCGCAACTCTTTTACCACCTGCCGCAGCTGGGTATAGATATCCTGCCATTCCCGTACCCGCAGGTAGTTCAGATAATCGGTTTTACACTGCCGGCGGAACTGGTTACCGGATAGCCGCTTTTGCTGTTCACCGAGATAATTCCACAGATTTACCCAGGCCTGAAAATCTGAGTCTTTATCCGCAAAGCGGCGATGTTTTTCGTCAGAGGCCTGCTGGCGGTCTGCCGGACGTTCGCGGGGATCCTGGATTGACAGCGCAGCCGTAATAATCATCACTTCACGGACACAGCCAAATTGCTGTGCGGCCAGTACCATTCTCGCCAGTCGCGGATCAACCGGCAACTGCGCCAGCTGCCGCCCCAGCGGGGTCAGCTTATAGTGACCGTCAGCTGACGGCAGAATACCGCCCAGTTCTTCCAGTAACCGCACACCGTCCTGGATATGACGTTTATCGGGGGCTTCAACAAACGGGAAAGCAGCAATATCGCCCAGCCCGAGGGCCGTCATCTGCAGAATGACCGATGCCAGGTTGGTACGCAGTATCTCCGGGTCAGTGAACTCCGGACGGTTAATAAAGTCCTGCTCCGAATACAAACGGATACAAATCCCCTCGGAAACACGCCCGCAACGTCCCTTACGCTGATTAGCGGAAGCCTGAGAAACAGGTTCTATCGGTAAATGCTGCACCTTGGTACGGTAACTGTAGCGGCTGATACGTGCCGTGCCGGGATCGATCACGTATTTAATCCCCGGCACGGTTAACGATGTTTCGGCCACGTTGGTTGCCAGCACTATCCGCCGCCCGCTATGAGACTGGAACACCCTGTTCTGTTCGGCGTTAGATAACCGCGCGTAGAGTGGCAGGATTTCCGTATGCCGTAATTCACGGCGGTTTAAGGCATCGGCTGTATCACGGATTTCCCGTTCACCGCTCATAAAAATAAGAATATCACCCGCTGCCTCACGCATCAGTTCATCGACGGCATCAAAAATCGCCTGCAACTGATCGCGGTCACCGTCACTGGTATCTTCGGCGACCGGCCGGTAACGTACTTCAACTGGATAAGTCCGGCCGGAAACTTCAATGACCGGAGCATGGTTGAAATGGCGGGAAAAGCGCTGAGGATCGATGGTAGCTGAGGTGATAATCACCTTCAAATCGGGCCTGCGTGGTAGCAGTTCCCGCAGGTAACCCAGCAGAAAATCGATATTCAGGCTGCGCTCATGGGCTTCATCGATAATCAGGGTGTCGTATTGCAGTAACAGTCTGTCCTGCTGTATTTCTGCCAGCAGAATACCGTCAGTCATCAGTTTAACGCGGGTATTTTCTCCGACCTGATCACTGAAACGGACTTTATAGCCGACATAGTCGCCCAGCGGGGTATTCATCTCTTCGGCGATACGGGTAGCCACGGTTCTGGCCGCCAGTCGGCGGGGCTGCGTATGGCCAATCAGGCCGCGGTTACCCCGGCCTAACGCCAGACAAATTTTAGGGATCTGGGTTGTTTTGCCTGAGCCGGTTTCACCGGCAATAATCACTACCTGATGTTTGCTGATTGCCTCTGCAATTTGCTGTTGCTTCTGACTGACCGGTAAATTTTCCGGGAAATCAATATGCTGTGGCGCGGATGCCAGCCGCAGGGCCAGCCGGGTTTCGGCTTCGCTGATTTCCTGTTCAATCTTACTGGTTATTTCCGCACGGGCTTGCGGGTTTTTCACCTTTTCAGCACCAGTAATCCGGCGTCTGAGTTGCTGGCGGTCCCGCAGGATCAAAGGCTCCAGACGCTGGCGCAGAGAAGACAACAGTGAAAAATCCTGAGATGACATAATAATGTGTTACCTTGATTTTATATGACAAAACAGCCGGAGACCGTAAACGGTGACGGTAAATCCCCCGGCAATCAGCAATGATATAACATTGTAACATATCCCCTGAACTGCCGTTATCGCTCCGCATCGACACGGGTGATAATGTTGTTCAGTTTTTTCGAATATAGTCCTCGAAATTATCAGCTTTTATCTGATGCCTGAGCACCTTACATTATCTGAAATTCAGCGGAAGGACTTCCGCCCTAAAGACAGGAAGATAACGTAATGAGTAAAGTTCTGGTCCTTAAGTCAAGTATTCTCGCCGGTTATTCCCAGTCAGGTCAGCTGGCTGACTTCTATGCGCAGCAGGCGATGGCCAAAGGTGACACTGTCACTTTTCGTGACCTGGCAGAGCAGCCAGTACCGGTGCTGGATGGTGAGCTGGTCGGTGGCCTGCGTCCTTCCGATGCACCGTTATCTGAGCGTCAGAAACAGGTTGCCGCTTTGTCCGACGAACTGATCAATGAGCTGCTGGCCCATGACGTTATCGTGATTGCGGCACCAATGTATAACTTTAACATTCCCACTCAGCTGAAAAACTATTTTGACCTGGTGGCCCGTGCCGGAGTGACTTTCCGTTATACCGAATCCGGCCCTGAAGGTCTGATCAAAGGTAAACGTGTCGTTGTTATCTCCAGCCGTGGTGGTATCCACAAAGATACACCGGCAGATCTGCTGACCCCATACCTGAAAGTCTTCCTTGGTTTCCTGGGAATGACCGAGATTAACTTTGTCTTTGCGGAAGGTTATGGTTACGGTCCGGAAGTCAGCGCCAAAGCAACGACCGATGCAAAAAGCGCGATTGAATCAATTATCGCGGCCTGATAAGTTCATCGCCGGGACGACAGTGCCGGCGATATCTCGGTTATTTCCCCTGTCGGCTCCGGTTGTTCTCATCATTACTCAGCAGAGTTTCGATATTTTTATCGGCTTTCACCGTAATCTGGTGATCGATTCTCACATTCATATCAATAGTGATCGGTTCTTTCGGTGCCGCAACTTCAATACGCGGAACGCATCCGCACAGGACAAAACCCGGCAACAGGTAAACAATCAGGTTAACGGTTTTCATTCAGACGGTTCCTTCAGCCGGTTATTGCCGGGCAGTATCAGTTGCTGTGATAGCAGCGATTGTAAATTGTCACCGAAGCTCAGGCTTTTCCAGAGCAGAAACAGATTTTCACGGTGGGTGTAATTCAGATTAACCCGCTGGTCTTTATTACTGAAGCGGCTGGTGCCCTGCACCTTTGATGTCAGGGTGAGTTCGCCGTTACTCTGCACATTCAGTGTTGCTTCGGAACGACTGATTTCCATATAACGCAGCCAGTCTATTGCCACTCCTGCCGCCATATTATTACTGGTAACTGAATCAATCAGGTCTTTATCTACCCGCAGGGTCAGAGGGCCACGGTTCTTTATCCAGCCATTACGGACAATGTACTGCGGATCACTGACCAGCAATGGCAGCTCTCCGTCGATTCTGCCTGACATGGCGACCTGTTTCGGGTGCAATGCGGTGATCAGCCGGCTGAGGCTGATATTACTGGCCTTAAGAATAGCCGGCTGATGCTGAGGCAGCCGTAACTGGCTCAGGCTCAGTTGTCCGTCAAGCAGCGATATACTGACATCACTCAGTGATAACGGCCGGTTTTCGCTCCACGGATAGTATCCCTGTACACTGGCAGTAATATCCTTCATTTGTATCTGGTTAGTAATGTTACCCACCGATAACCTTACCGGCTGCCGGTAGCCAAACTGCCAGCGCTGTTGCCGGTAACGGAACGGCAGGGAAAAGTCCACGCCACTCACCTGGTTGTCGGGAGTCCACAGGCTGCCATCAGTGATCACCCAGTGGCCCCCGGCCTGAAACCCTTCAGTGGCCGAGGCAGAGAATGCAGCCTGTGCCCGCAAACTGCCGCCGGTCAGTTTCATCTGTGTATCTTCTGCCATCAGGGGCTGAAAGACCTGCAGTGGCTGAGAAGGCCACCAGATTTGTCCGCGGACCCGCTCTCCATCCCAGCGGCCATTGAGGGTGAGCGGACCTATAGCTCCGGCCTCCAGTTGCGCTTTATACAGGAAATTTTCCGGAGAGCTGCCCTGCAGTGTAAAAGGTAACCGGGCAGCGGGCAGTCTGCCGCCATAAGCAAACCGGGTTTGTCCGGCATTCAGTAACAATGCTGCGGTAAATTGCGGGTCTGCCGGGTCACGTGACCAGCGAACAGGTTTACTCAGGGTGATCCGTGCGGCGCGGGTAGTTATCCCTGCATATTTTATCCGCCGCAGACCGGTAGACAGACTCTGTAAAGTGATCAGACGGTCCGCCCACTGGCCCCGTCCCTGTATATCCCACTCCGCCTGCAATGGCCGGAAATAGCCATTTCCCCAGTAGCGCCAGTTCCAGCGGCCATTGTCTGGCCAGAACTGTTGTGCCTGTCCCTGTAACTGCAAACGGTACTGCCCGTAAAACGGATTATGTACCCTGAGAATTGCCTGTAATGGGCCGCTGACCCCGCCAACCGATAAACTGACCCCTGCCAGCGGAAAACGCGCTTCATCGACCTGTAATGTATCCAGTATCCGGCCGCGCATTCTGAGTAAAGCACCACTGATAAAACGGACTTCCGGTTGTATCAGCGGACCGGTTAATCTGGCGGGCAGACTGGCAAAAAATTGTAATTGCGGGCTACCGGCACTGCCTGTCAGCCGCAGCGGCATATCACTCTGCTGCAGACTCAGTTTTCCGGGGCCGAAACTCAGTACTGCGTTCCCTTTGCCGCCATAACCTGCTGTTAAAACATTCAGACGCCCGCTAAAGGCAGTATTTTCCAGCCCTGACGGCCAGTTATCTGCGGTCAGGGCTATGCCGCCCTGTAATACCTGGCCGTTAAAAGGCCACCACCACTGCCCCTGGCGGACGGTTACAGACTGCGGAGTCACTTCCCAGGGCAGCGTCAGTATCGGGCGCGGGTATGACGATGCCGTCAGACGCAGCTCTCCGCGCTGCTGTTGCCAGTGCGTCGCCACAACGAACGGTGATTGATCCAGTGAGAACTGGCCGGTCAGTTCTCCTGCCAGTGGCCAGCCGCTGGTCTGCGGGGACAGGGTTACTTTTCCCTGCATTGTCACCGGTTGCGGTAATCCGGGCGCCGTAAATTTAAGCTGGCGGAGATATAATTGTTGCTGATTAAGATCAGCATCCAGCTGCAGATTATCACCGCGGATACTGAGACGTTGCCTGCCCTGCTGTTGGGTGACAGTGACACTGCCTGCATACTGCTGCCAGGGCAATATCTGCAGGCTGTCTATGTGCAGACGACTGTCCGGCAGTAAATGCTGCCAGTCGGCCAGGCTTTTCGACGGTGCTGATGATGAGGATGTCGCGGACACAGTGGCAAGGCACTCTGAATCTGCCCGGACAGTGGTTGCTGTCAGTTGCCACATCTGCTGCCGGTAACCCGCCGACAGACCGGAAATATCCATAATTTCACAACCCGCAGTATGCAGCGAGATATCCGGTAAGCGGAGTGAGCGCAGGCCCGGCCGTAAAGCACCTTTGGTCTGCAGATGTACTCCGGCTGGCAGCCATATCCCCGCCAGCCGCGGTAACCATAAGCTGAGGGATAATATACTGGCGCTGATGATCAACAGCAGGCTGAGCACAACCAGCAGCACAACTGTTAGCTTTCCCTTCATAAATAATACATCCGTTTTATTCTGAATCTTCAGTAAAACTGGTTATACCGCCGTCATATAACACCATAGCCGCTATACTGATTCAGTTTAGGCAAAATGATAACTAAGCGCTATTAGTATGGCGCATTCCCTGCAAAGTTATTCCGGAGTCCGGTAATGAAAATCGCGATTTACAGTACAAAAAATTATGACCAGCTTTCCCTGCAACGCGTCAACCAGCAGTTCGGTTTTTCCTTAACTTTTTATGATTTTAAACTCGATCAGCACACAGCCAAAAATGCCGCAGGGTTCGATGCTATCTGTATTTTTGTTAATGATGATTGTAACGCAAAAGTCATCCGCGAGCTCGCCGGGCTGGGAGTACGTTATATTGCCCTGCGCTGTGCCGGCTTTGATAATGTCGATATTGCCGCCGCCCGCCATGCCGGTATTCAGGTGGTCCGTGTCCCTGCCTATTCACCTGAAGCCGTGGCCGAACATGCTGTCGGTTTAATGATGACCCTGAACCGGCGAATTCATCGTGCTTACCAGCGTACCCGTGATGCAAATTTCTCCCTGGAAGGGCTGACCGGGTTTACCATGCACGGCAAAACAGCCGGTATCATAGGGACCGGTAAAATCGGCCTCGCCACCCTGCGTATCCTGAAAGGCTTTGGCATGCGGTTACTGGCCACCGACCCTTATCCTTCACAGCAGGCACTGGATCTGTCGGCAGAATATACCGATATCAATACCCTGCTGAAAGAGTCGGATGTTATTTCACTGCATTGCCCGATGAACGAAAAAAACCACCACCTGCTGGATGCTGCCGCTTTCGATAAGATGAAAAACGGGGTAATGGTTATTAACACCAGCCGTGGCGGGCTGATCGATTCTCAGGCCGCGATTGAAGCCCTGAAACAGCAAAAAGTGGGGGCTCTGGGAATGGATGTCTACGAAAACGAACGCGACCTGTTTTTCGAGGATAAATCTAACGATGTTATTCAGGACGATGTTTTCCGCCGTCTCTCTTCCTGCCATAACGTACTGTTTACCGGGCATCAGGCATTCCTTACCACCGAAGCGCTGACTTCGATTGCCAAAGTTACTCTCGGTAATTTACAGTTATTAGCCAGCGGAGAGCAATCTGATAACCTGGTATCGGACGTCTGATAATACCAGGTTATCGGGGGGAGACTGCGGCCTACAGGGCGCAGCCACCTCCGATAAGGGCATTTTCGCTGCAACGTTTGCCATTCGCCAGCTGGCACATGCCTATCCGGCTGCCATCCAGCTGACGTGAATAAGCCAGTCTTCCCCCCGCATCGGCACAGTTAGTTTCGGCTAACGATGACATTACTACTGGCTGAATATGGGCTGCTGTTGCCTGCTGTGGCGGATCATTCTCGTTATTACTGCTACAGGCAGAAAGCAACAGACTGGCACTGGCCAGCAATAAAGCGGCTATTTTCATGGTTCGGGCTCCGGGGGATATTGACAGTTCGCAACACAGAATATGTCAGGAAAGGGTGCGGGTCGACTGCTGTTACATGTTTTTACTCTTTAGTGGCAGCCGTATTACCAGCAGATTTATCCCGGTTCGCCGATACTGAGAGTATTCAGCCGGTGGCAGGCAGGACCAATGTTTGAGTTTTATGTTGCCGCTCCCCTGCCAGCGTCTGCAGGAGAGCAATCACCACCGCTGCCCGTTTACCGGCAACACAGACTTCAGACGTTAGTAATATCGATAAACAATGACTCGTCGATATTGGTTGAAGAGACTGTGGCTTCGGTAAACTGGTAAGTGTCACGCTCACCTTCCCTGTCCAGCGGCAAATGGCCGAAATCAAACAGCTGCCGATCGGCTAACTGGCTGGGGCTGACATTTTGCAGTGACTTAAACACGCTTTCTACACGTCCCGCATCCTTTTTATCCCATTCATTCAGCATGGCTTTGATCGCCTGGCGCTGCAGGTTTTCCTGTGAACCACACAGGTTACAGGGAATGATGGGGAAGTTTTTCTGCCCGGCAAAGCTGATCAGGTCTTTTTCCCGGCAGTAGGTTAGCGGCCGGATAACAACGTTACGTCCGTCATCAGAACGCAGCTTCGGTGGCATGGCTTTCAGACGTGCTCCGTGAAACATATTCAGAAACAGGGTTTCAACAATGTCGTCCATATGGTGACCAAGAGCAATTTTGGTAGCACCTATTTTCTCAGCAAACGAATACAGGGTGCCGCGGCGCAGCCTCGAACATAAACCACAGGTCGTCTTACCTTCAGGGATCTTTTCTTTAACCACCGAGTAGGTGTCCTTATCAACGATGTAATAAGGAATATCCAGACGTTCGAAATAGTCCGGCAAAATATGTTCAGGGAAACCCGGCTGTTTCTGATCAAGGTTAACCGCAATGACCTGAAATTTTACCGGGGCCACTTTCCGGAGACTGAGGAGAATATCCAGCATTGCAAATGAATCTTTGCCGCCGCTCATGCAAGCCATGACCACATCATTCTCTTCAATCATCTGGTAATCCGTAATGGCATTACCCACATTTCTGCGGAGACGTTTCTGAAGTTTGTTGAATTCGAGGGTTTCTTTTCTGTTATCTGTCTGATTCATAGCTTACGTTCACACCGCCGGAGAGTCCGGCTGTTTATTTCCTGGTTAGGTACCTGCATGGCAGCGGATTATACGGATTTTTCCTCAGCGGGGAAATCTCCTTATCTGCCGGCAGACAGATAACCTGCCACAAGGTGAAAAACCGGCGGGTAATAAGGCAGAAAAAACAGTGACTATGGCGGGGAAACAGACAAAAAAAACCGGCGTGAATAACGCCGGGGTCATAAGAATTAAATGTGCTATGCAGTAATTCAAAAGTAAGACAATGTGGAGCACAACGCCCATCGCTTGACGTTGCATTCACCTGCGGGAAGAAGTATCAGCGATTTAAAGCCATCATGCGTTGATTGAGATCATACTTTTTTCGATTGCCGCCATTCTGTGCGCTTACAGCCACTTACGATTCTTAAGCCACAAGGTAATCATCAGTGCGATGACCACCAGTATCACGCAGAACACACTGAATCCGTCGCTCCACTGGCCGCCGGGGATCCCCCCCAGGTTGACCCCGAATAATCCGGTCAGAAAAGTCGCCGGTAAAAATATCATCGCCAGTAATGACATAATATAGGTGCGTTTATTCATCGATTCGGTCATCTGCGAACTGATTTCATCGTTAAGCACCGCTGTACGGGCAACACCGGCATCAAGATCCTCCAGCCCCCTTCCCAGCCGGTCGGCGATATCCTGCAACAGCCGCCGTTGCGCATCGTCCAGCCAGAGTGATTTTTCACTGGCTATCCGTGCCAGAACATCGCGCTGAGGTGCCATATAACGTCGCATAACAATCAGCTGCTTACGTAATAATGCCATCTGGCCCCGTTGCGGCACCTTGCCTTCCAGCAGGCCATCTTCCAGATCAATAATTTTATCGTGCAGATCTTCGATAAATTCACTGATATGGTCCGTCAGCGCATCGCAAAATTCCACCAGCCAGTCGCCGGCGTTTTCCGGGCCGGCTTTATTTTTCAGGCTGGACCAGACATCATCCACTGCCGCGACTTTACGCTGACGAGTAGAGACAATCAGCCGATCGTTGATAAAAATTCTGACAGCCACCAGTTCATCGGGCCGTGAGTCATGGTTAAAGTTAATACTGCGCAGCGTAATCATAAAGCCGTCAGCCAGCTTAGTGATCCTTGGCCGCATACTCTCACCGGCTAATGCATCCCGTACCGAATCCGGTAACAGCGGCGTGTCCTGTAACCATTCTGCACTTTCCTGTTGAGCATAATTCAGATGCAGCCAACAGGCATGCTCACTGTTTACCACTTCAGTTTCACTGATAGGCAACATGCCGCCTTGCCCGTCTAACTGACAGGAAATAATCGCATCCGGGATATGCAGTTCTTTACCGTCAATAATACTCACTCCTTCCCCTTACTTCACTCTGACTGATGTATATAACCGTTATTGTAGAGGATTAGTGACCGTCTATGGGGTTTAAAACGTAAAGACGCATTACAACCGGAAAAAAAGAAGCCAAACAATGATGCTTAAAATCAATCTGATAGCGCAGACTTTCCGGGGATCTCCCTCGGCAGGCACAGGGATTGACAAGTACGGGAAAAAACTCTGCCACTGATAGCACTGACTGAACTCTTCAGTATTTTCGTTATCAGAAATACTTACCTGTCTCTGTCTCTCCGCACAGGGCTGCAACGGAATATTGCGCGGAGGATTGCGGGTATTTTCAGCATTCTGTTTAACGGTTATGGCTTTTTAAGCGGATATTGATGGGCGCAGCTCGTAAAATACTGCGGAATATGGGATAAATAAAAACATCACTTGCCCTGTGGTGCTGGTCAGTCAGCATTACAGTAAATCAGTTAGGATTAAAAGGAACCTCAAATGTCTCAGACAGTTAACTTCAAAGGTCAGCCTATTGCAGTCGCAGGTCAGTTCCCGGCCACCGGTAAAGCAGCGCCTGATTTCAGTCTGGTCACAAAAGACCTGAATGATGTGTCTCTGGAAAACTATGCCGGTAAACGCAAAGTCCTGAATATTTTCCCAAGTATCGATACCAGCACCTGTGCAACGTCGGTACGTAAGTTTAACCAGCTGGCCTCTGAGCTTTCAGATACCGTAGTATTATGTATTTCTGCTGATCTGCCGTTTGCCCAGAGCCGCTTCTGCGGGGCTGATAGTCTGGATAATGTGATCACCCTGTCCACCCTGCGTGGCAGTCAATTTAAGCAGGATTACGGTGTGGAAATCCTCGAAGGCCCGCTGAAAGCCCTGACCGCCCGTGCCGTTGTGGTGCTGGACAAAGATAACACCGTATTACATGCCGAGCTGGTAGCAGAAATCGCTGACGAGCCTGACTACGATGCTGCATTAGCGGTACTGAAGTAAGTTATCGCTGTTTTCTGAACACCACCGGCTTATCCCCCGGTGGTGTTCTGTCCGACAGCCGGTATTATTCCTCACCGGCTGTTTTTTTGTGATTCAGTCCGTACTCACGTAATTTATTTGCGATTGCTGTATGAGAAACCCCAAGCCTTTTTGCCAGCTTACGGGTGCTTGGATAATGGTGATATAAGCGGACCAGCACCGCCCGTTCGTAACGGCTGGTAATATCATCCAGCGACCCCTCCAGATTATCCTCCACCGCCAGATCGGCAGTAAAGGTTTCAGGTAACAGCACATCTTTCGGCTTCAGTTCATGCCCTTCCAGCTGAGTCATGGCCCGGTAAATAATATTTTTCAGTTGCCTGACATTACCCGGCCAGCTGTAGCGCGCCAGATAACCAGCCAGTTGCGGGGAAATAACCGGACAGGGAATACCCTGCTCATCGGCAAACCTGGCAACAAACATCTCGGTCAGCGGCTGAATATCCTGAGTATGTTCCCGCAGTGCGGGCAGATTCAGCGTCAGCACATTAAGCCGGTAAAATAAATCTTCGCGGAATTCCCCGCGGCTGACCAGTTCCTGTAAATTTTTCTGTGTCGCGCAGATAACCCGCACATCCACATGCACCTCATGCTCTTCTCCGACACGGCGGAAAGTTCCGTCATTGAGAAAACGTAATAATTTGGTTTGCATACGTGGTGACATTTCACCAATTTCATCCAGCAGAACAGAACCGCCATTTGCCTGTTCAAAGAAACCTTTCTGGCTGCCTGACACATTAGGGTAAGCTCCCGCCGCATGGCCAAATAATTCACTTTCAGCGACATCATCAGGTAACGAGGCACAGTTAAGCGCCAGAAAAGGTTTACTGCTGCGATGACTGCGCAGGTGACAGGCTCTGGCGAGCATATCTTTACCGGTCCCTGTATCACCGATAATCAGCAACGGGGCATCATGCATGGCCAGCTTTTTCGCCTGGCTCAGCAGCTGCCGCATCTTCGCACTGACGGCAACAATATGGGCAAAGCCTGATTCATCAGTATGGTTAAGATTCTGTAACTGATGGCCCATACGCGCGGTGGATTTGAGCATAATCATGGCCCCGACCGGCTGTTCCTGTTGCTCCTGCTGATCAGGCAGGTAAATCGGCAACAGTTCCATCAGAAAATCACGGCCCTGGATCACTACACTGCGGGTGGATGCCGTGACACTGTCACCTTCATTGCGCGGAATAAACTGGAAATTATCAATCAGCTGACTGATCGGATAATGCATAATCTTTTTTTCATCCAGTCCGAACAACGACAGGGCTGCGGGGTTGGCCCGCTCTATCCGTCCGCGGAGATCAATGGAGATCACCGGTTCCGGAATTGCCACCAGCAGTGAGGTCAGTACACGGTTTTCCCGTTCTGAAGGCAGGTCTGTAACGGTACGTACATCGGATACCCCGCGGGTACGACGGATCTCCGCCATCAGGGCACTGAATTCGTGAAAAGGAATCGGGCTGAAGCGTAAATACAAGCGTTCCAGGGCAACAATTTCGATACCATACAGATCAATATTTCGTGCCACCAGCAGATTGAGCAGTTCCCGTACCAGGCCTAATCTGTCTTTGCATATAATTTCGAGGCGCATCAGTGTATTTTCCCGGCCATGACGTATGCCGGTTATCATACCAGACTTCCCCTAATCGTCATTAAAAGTTTACAGATATCACGGAGAATACCCATTTTTGTACGTATTTATTGACGGGCGCGGCAGATCACGCCACGCCACACCTTTAAGTGACCGGGGATGAGGGATCCTTTGAAGGGGAGCCGGAGGCGGGTTTCTTTTTCATCGCCTGGCGAAGCCTTGTCAGTAAATCGGTTCGGTAATCGCTCAGCCGGGGCTTCTGACCCTCAAGCCATGGCAGCGGCCGGCATAACTCCATCGCTTTAATACCCAGCCGTGCCGTGAGCAGCCCCGCGCCGATCCCCTGCGCTGCGCGCCCTGACAAACGGGCCATAATGTCCTGTGACATCCAGTCAATACCGGTTTCCCGCACCAGTTCGCTGACCCCGGCAAAAGCAATATTGAATAATACCCCGCGGAACAAACGTAACCGGCTGAAGTAACCCAGCTCAATACCATAAATACGTGCTATCTGGTTAATCATCCTGATATTACGCCAGGCAATAAGCGCCATATCAACGACAGCCAGCGGGCTGACAGCGATCATTAATGCGGATTCAGCAGCGAAACGGCTGATTGTGGCCCTCGCCTGTTTATCGGCCAGCGGCTGAACCTGCAATGCATATAAGCTGATTACTTCACGATCACTGTGGGTATCCTGTAGTGCAGTCTGCCATTTGCGGAAGGCTTCTGAGTCATTAATACCCGCCCGCGCCGCCAGTTGTTCACAAAATGTTCTGGCCCTGCCCGTATCATGACTGTCCAGTAACTGCCGGGCATGATCCCTTTCCTGTGCCCGGTGACGCAATAAAAATAACCGTCGCCATTCTGCCAGCAGGCTACCGGCCCCGGCAATTACCACCAGTCCTATCGCCAGGCTGATGCCTGCGTCGATCCACTGACGGTTTTGCCATGCAGTGATCAGCCAGTCCCCCGTCCGGGCGATAATACTGGCTAAAAATACGCAGACCCCCAGTAACAGGATATTGCGCCACAGGGAACGGCGCGGACGTAATACGGCAACCAGCGGCTGTTCATCGCCGCTATCTTCGCCGGGCGGCATATCCTGCTCATCCTGCGGACTGAATGAGGCATCATCGGCCGAAAAGTGCCGGGCAGGTTGCAGACGAAGATTATCCGGCGCCGCTGTGTCCCTGAAAATGATGCCGGGTCTGAGCGGTACCTTTTCCTGTTCGGTCATCGTAATTTATCTCCCAGTAAAAACTCCAGCGCACTGTCCATCCGCAGATGCGGCAGAGGCTGGTCGCTGTCCATGGTTGCAGGGCGGAAGGCTTCAAAACGAAATCCCTGTTCCTGCCAGAAACTGGCGGCAGGCAGCCTGGCCGGCACCTCCCCCGGATAAAAAGTCAGTTTTTCACCGTCAGTCAGGCGATGACCACGTAATACCGGCAGACTCTGTTGCTGATGAATAATATTTCCTGACGCTGTGGCACGGATGGCCGATAGTCCCAGACAATCGATTTTTATACCTTCGAAGGCCGCCTGCTGCCATGCATCACCCACCATCTGCCGTAATAGAGAAACCAGATTACCCTGTTGATCGTGGGTAATATGGTCCGCTTTGCTGGCAGCAAACAGCAGTTTATCGATCACCGGCGCAAACAGTCGCCGCAGTAATGTACGCTGTCCGTATTGAAAGCTTTGCATCAGCAGAGTCAGTGCCTGACGCATATCATTAAACGACTCCGGTCCGCTGTTCAGGGGCTGCAGGCAATCTACCAGTACTATCTGCCGGTCAACTTTCACAAAATAGTCTTTATAAAAACGTTTCACCACATGCTGGCAGTAATAGTCATAGCGGGCCTGCAGCATCCCGAAATTACTGAGTTTGCCGCCATCGGTGAGTTTTGTGCTGTCGGCCAGCGTATCAACTGGCCACGGGAAGAATTGCAGCGCAGGTGCACCGGCCATATCCCCCGGCATTACGCAGCGGCCGGGCTGGATAAAATGCAGGCCGTTATTTTTACACTGGTGCAGATAGTCGGTCCAGGCGGCAGAGATATCTGCCAGTTGCTGTTCGTCAGCCACGGCCCGGGGATCCAGTGCGGCCGCCAGGTGCCGCCAGCGGGCTGCCCGCTGGCCCCGCTCTCCCTGCAACAACGCCATCATTTGCTGTGACCAGGCGGTATAACTTTGTCCCAGCATCGGCAAATCCAGCAACCACTCGCCCGGATAATCAATGATTTCCAGAAACAAGGTGGTCGTGTCTTTAAAATAGCGCAACAGAGAGTCGGCAGAACGGTAACGCAGCGCCAGACGCATTTCGCTGATACCGCGGGTCGGTGTCGGCCATTGCGCTGGCTGCCCGTAAAGTTGCGCCAGACCGGAATCGTAATTAAACCGCGCAATACCCATATCCCGTTGCGGAATACGTTTCACGCCAAGTAACCGCTCTTCCCGCGCCACAGAAAATAACGGCAGCCGGGCACCGTTATTCACGTTCAGTAACTGATTAACCAGTGAGGTAATAAAAGCCGTTTTTCCACTGCGGCTGAGTCCGGTAACCGCCAGCCGCAGGTGTTTATCGGCACCGCGGCTGACCAGGGATACAATCTCATTTTGCAGTTTGTTCATGTTTCTCTCTGAATAGTCGGGCAGATATTTTTTTCATTATCGCAGACAATACAGGTTCGAGCACCATTGCCAGAATAATGCGCACAGGCCTGCGGGCGACCCGGTTAAGCACTCTGGCACTGATCCCTGCCGGAGTCCGGCTGAGTATCGTGATAATGATAAATTTTACAGCAGAAAGGAGTACCGACATCAGGCGTGACGGCCTGCCCTGTTGCTCTGCATATTTCATTGCTCACCTCCGGCGGGTATATCCACTGATATTTTACAATTGTCTGAAACGGCTGCGGATCGAAAAAGTTTCAGAAGTGACATAACGTTCTATCTCCCTGACCCTGTTTTCTCCCTGCCGGAGTTGCTGTTCCAGTTCCGATAACAACTCTGCGGCGGCGGGCTGTGCCGGCTCTTGTTGCCCGCTGACCGGTTTTTTCTCCAGAAAAAAAACCAGCGCAAAATAAACCACCAGGGTAATAAAAAATAGTCCGATAAACAGGGAGATAATCACCATAATACGGATCAGGTTAACCGGCACATTGAGATATTCCGCCAGTCCTGCACAGACCCCCATCAGCTTGCCCTGTTGCGGATCGCGCCATAACTGACGTGAAGTCGCGGATCGCTGGCTCATGGCTGTTGCCTCCATTGCGGGTTTTCCGCATCCAGTATCGCTTCCAGCGTACCGATACGTTCCTGCATCCGGCGCGCATCTATTGTCAGTTGCTGTAGTCGTTGCATTTCCTGTGGCGACAGTTCACTGCCCGCCGGATGTTTATTGCTGTAATGTAACCATAACCAGATCGGCGCGACAAACAGCACAAAAATAGTCAGCGGGATCATAAAAAGAATAATTGCGCTCATGAATTCTCCTTACCTGAGTCGCGGTTCAGCCGGGGGGCTATAACGGAGATTACTGTCCGTCGTGACGCTGCATTTTTTCTTTTAATGCCGCCAGCTGCTGGCTGATTTCATCATCTGCTTTCAGGCTGGCAAATTGCTGATCCAGTGACTGAGGCTTACCAAAACGCTGACTTTCTGCTTCGGCTTCCATATGGTCAATACGACGCTCGAAAGATTCAAAACGGGCCATTGCCTGATCAATTTTACCATTATCCAGCTGACGACGAATATCCCGTGAATTTGATGCCGCCTGGTGGCGCAGAGTCAGAGCCTGCTGACGAGCCCGGGTTTCGGTCAGTTTATTTTCCAGTTCAGCAATTTCACCTTTCATCCGTTGCAGGGTCTGGTCTGTCTGTTCAATTTCCTGATCCAGAGAGCTCACTAACGCATCGGTTTTCTGTTTTTCCAGCAACGCAGCCCGTGCCAGATCTTCTTTGTCTTTACGCAGTGCCAGTTCGGCTTTCTCCTGCCACTCGGCAGAATGTAGTGCCGCCTGCTCACTCCTGCGAACTAACTGTTTTTTCTCAGCCAGTGCACGGGCCGAGGTGGTACGCACTTCAATTAATGTGTCTTCCATTTCCTGGATCATCAGCCGGACCAGTTTCTGCGGGTCTTCAGCCCGCTCCAGCAGGGAATTGATGTTGGCATTCACAATGTCAGTAAAGCGGGAAAAAATACCCATGTTGTTTCTCCTGAAAAATGCCGGGAAATCCCCGGAATAGGTTATAGCCGTCCGCTGATGGCTACCGGTTATCTGCCACTTGTATTAGCAATCGGCATGCCAGTTTTTAACTTAATGTTTTTAAATGATTTTATTTAATTGCCCTGTCAGAAAGATCCCGTAGAATGGTGAAATTAATTAATAGCTGGTCAAAATAATCATGAGTGAGCGTCAGGATAATCTGCTGGGTGAGTCCAATAACTTTCTTGAGATGCTGGAACAGGTTTCTGCCCTGGCGCCACTTAATAAACCGGTGCTGGTGATCGGTGAACGAGGTACCGGTAAAGAGCTGATTGCCAACCGTCTGCATTATCTTTCTGCCCGCTGGCAAGGGCCTTTTGTTTCCCTTAACTGTGCAGCACTGAACGATAACCTGCTGGATTCCGAATTATTTGGCCATGAGGCCGGTGCCTTTACCGGGGCACAGAAACGGCATCTGGGACGGTTTGAACGGGCTGATGGTGGCACTCTGTTCCTCGATGAGCTGGCAACCGCACCGATGATGGTTCAGGAAAAGCTGTTGCGGGTGATTGAATACGGGCAACTGGAACGTGTCGGCGGCAACCATTCGCTGCAGGTGAATGTGCGGCTGGTTTGCGCGACGAATGAGGACTTACCGGCGCTGGCCGCGCAGGGAAAATTCCGTGCTGACCTGCTGGACAGGCTGGCATTCGATGTAGTGATTATTCCGCCACTGCGTGAAAGACAAAGCGATATACTGGTCATGGGTGAATATTTTGCTCTCCGGATGTGCCGTGAACTCGGACTGCCCTTATTCCCCGGTTTCAGTGATAAGGCCCGTCATCAGCTGCTCAGCTGGCCGTGGCCAGGCAATGTGCGGGAGCTGAAAAATGTTATCGAGCGTTCCATCTATCGCCACAACAGCAGCGAACAGCTGCTGGACCGGATTATTTTTAATCCTTTCCGGCCGGACAGTGCTGGCGGAGATTCCCTGCAGGCCACGCCCCCCGTTCCGGACGCTGAAGAGCATTTACCGGGATTGCCGGTAAATTTACGGGAATGGCAAAATAGTCAGGAATACCGTCTGCTGATGCTGAGTCTGCAAAAAAATCATTACCACCAGCGTAAAGCAGCCGCTGATCTCGGACTGACCTATCATCAGTTACGGGCTTTAATAAAAAAACATCAGGTGTCCGCCGGGCGCTGATGATGCTGTTTCCGGGGATAGTACCGCGCACCGCTGCCAGCAGACACCATGAAAAAGAGCAGCACCGCATACGCCAGGGTTGGGGTAACCGCCGGGTTTGCGATACACTGCCGCCAATCTATTAAAATTCTTTGAGTACTATGTCGAAATTCTATTCTGCGCTGTGCCTGGGACTCAGTCTGTACTGCGGTGCCGCCTTTTCCGCATCTCAGCAGGACATCCGTCAGAGCGGTTTTGTCTATTGTGTGAACGGGGTACTGAATACCTTTAATCCGCAACTGGCCAGCAGTGGCCTTACAGTGGATACCCTGGCCGCGCAGCTCTACGACCGTTTGCTGGGTGTCGACCCCTACACTTACCGTCTGGTGCCAGAACTGGCATCGGGCTGGGAAGTCAGAGATCACGGTGCGACCTATATTTTCCGCCTTCGCCACGGGGTTAACTTTCAGTCCACCAACTGGTTTACCCCGCACCGCAGCCTGAATGCCGATGATGTGGTGTTTAGTTTTTCGCGGATGTTTAACCGGAGCAACCCATGGCATCAGGTCGGCGGCGGAAATTACCCGTATTTCGACAGTCTTCAGTTTACGGATAATGTCCTGAGCATCAAAACGCTGGACAACTACACGGTCGAATTTCGCCTCGCCCACCCGGATGCCTCTTTCCTGTGGCATATTGCCACCCACTATGCACCGGTATTATCCAAAGAATATGCTGACCAGTTAACCGCCAGCGGACATCAGGAAGCAATGGACAGCCATCCGGTGGGCACCGGCCCTTTTCAGCTGGCTGAATACCGTTCAGGGCAGTTTATCCGGCTGATACGTAATCCGCAGTACTGGAAAGGCGTGCCGCGTATGCAACAGGTTGTCATCGATATCGGCGCCGGAGGCACCGGCCGTTTATCTAAATTACTGACCGGTGAATGTGATGTGCTGGCCTATCCGGCCGCCAGTCAGCTGTCTATTTTGCGCGATGACCCGCGACTGCGGATGGCACTTCGCCCGGGGATGAACATTGCCTATCTGGCATTTAATACCCGTAAACCACCGCTGGATAACCCGGAGGTGCGTAAAGCCCTGTCACTGGCGATTAATAATGAACGGCTGATTTCTTCCATTTATTATGGTACGGCAGAAACCGCGGCTTCTGTTTTACCCCGTGCGTCCTGGGCTTATGATAACCGTACCCGTATTTCCGATTATAATCCGCAGCAAGCACAGCAACGGCTTAAACAACTCGGCATACAGGATCTGCATCTGAAGCTGATGGTGCCCGTCGCCTCACAACCCTGGAATCCCAGCCCGCTTAAAACGGCAGAGCTGATTCAGGCCGATCTGGGACGGATTGGCGTTAGCGTCGATATTGTGCCGGTAGAGGGCCGTTTTCAGGAAGCTCAGTTGATGTCACTTAATCATGACCTGACTCTGGCAGGCTGGGCAACCGACAGTAATGACCCGGACAGCTTTTTCAGGCCATTGCTTAGCTGCGCGGCTATCAATTCTGCAACCAATTATGCCCACTGGTGTTACCCTGCATTTGACCAGATATTACAGTCAGCCTTAACCTCACAGCAACTGGCTGACCGGATTGACAGTTATGATCAGGCTCAGCAAATGCTGGCCGACCAGTTACCGGTACTGCCGCTGGCATCATCACTGCGTTTACAGGCTTATCGCTATGATATTAAAGGGCTGGTGTTAAGCCCGTTCGGTAATACCTCGTTTGCCGGAGTGTACCGTGATGATTCAGAAGGAAATGCCCCATGATTATCTTTATTTTACGGCGGCTGGTATTACTGGCAGTAACCCTGTTTTTTTTATCGCTGGTTGCTTTCAGCCTGAGTTATTTCACCCCCCATGCTCCGCTGGAAGGTGCCTCTCTGTCTGATGCCTGGTGGTTCTGGTTTAAAGATATGTTACGTCTGGATTTTGGCGTATCCAGTGTTAATGGCCAGCCGATCATCGACCAGCTGAAAGAAGTGGTTCCGGCTACCCTGGAACTTTGCGTGCTGGCATTTCTGATGGCACTGTTGCTGGGGATCCCGCTGGGGATCATTGCGGCAGTGATGCGTAAAAAATGGCAGGACCGGCTGATCAGTGCTCTGGCATTACTCGGTTTTTCGTTACCGGTATTCTGGCTGGCATTGCTGCTGACGTTGTTCTTTTCCCTGACTCTGGGCTGGTTACCCGTATCCGGCCGTCTTGACCTGCTTTATCCTCTGCCGCATGTTACCGGGTTTGTGCTGATTGATGCGCTGCTGACTCACTCCGTATGGCGTCATGAAATGCTGGTCAGTATTTTTCAGCATCTGCTGCTACCGGTGGTGACTCTGGCCGTGGCCCCGATGACGGAAGTGATCCGTTTAATGCGCCACAGTACCCTTGAAGTGATCGATAAAAGTTATGTCAAAGCAGCCATCACCCGCGGTTTATCCCGTTTTACCGTTATCCGTCGCCATGTACTGCATAACGCTTTACCGCCGGTGATCCCGCACCTCGGCATGCAGTTTTCCACCATGCTGACTCTGACCATGATCACCGAGGTGGTTTTCAACTGGCCAGGGGCCGGGCACTGGTTGATCGCGGCCGTCCGTCAGCAGGATTATGCCGCTATTTCTGCCGGAGTGATGGTAATTGGCAGTATGGTGGTCATCGTAAATGTACTGTCAGATATTATCGGCGCAGCTTTAAATCCGCTGAAACATAAAGAATGGTATGCCCTCAGATAACCGGCAGTTGCGGTTTTCCCTTACTGCCCTGACTGCCAGTCGTAGTGCGGTTTGTTGTCAGATCACCACAGGAAACGATAGATGTTAAAATTACTGATGCCATTATTACTGCTACCTCTGCTGGCAGGCTGTTCCCCGGATAAGCCTGCCGATCAGACCACGCGACAGTGTCTGGAATACCAGCATATGATGACCGCACCACTGCCGCCGGATGTCCATGCCGGACTGGAAAAACAGTGTGAAGACTCACTGAAGTCATTACATGAAAATTAACAGAAGTAAGACGGTGATATATGCCCATCGATAATATCTATCAGGAAAAACGTCTGCCCGGCACCTTTCGTCAGTCCTGGGGGAAATTTTATCACGATACTGCAGCAATGGTCGGTCTGTATGGTTTTGCCCTGTTGCTGCTGTTATGCCTGTCTGGCGCGTTACTGGCACCTTACGGTGTTGACCAGCAATTTATGGGTTACCAGTTATTACCCCCTTCCTGGTCGCGTTACGGCGATGTCTCTTTTTTTCTTGGTACCGATGACCTGGGCCGGGACCTGCTCAGTCGTTTATTACGCGGGGCAGCACCGACTGTCGGCTCAGCCATTCTGGTTACTGTCTTTTCCGCTATCTGTGCCTTTTTAATCGGTATCCTTGCGGGGCTGACCCATGGTTTCCGTTCGGCGATCATGAATCACATCCTTGATACTCTGTTATCTATTCCGTCGTTACTGCTGGCGATTATTGTGGTGGCTTTTGCCGGTCCCAGCCTGTTCCATGCATTAATCGCTGTCTGGCTGGCGTTAATGCCACGGCTGGTCCGGGCAATTTATATCGCTATTCATGAACAGATGGAAAAAGAGTATGTGGTGGCAGCGCGGCTGGATGGCGCAAGCCCGATCACTTTACTCAAAGACACCATTCTGCCCAATGTGTTACCCCTGCTGGTCAGTGAATTTACCCGGGGTTTATCGATGGCAGTGCTGGATATTGCCGCCCTGGGCTTTCTCGGTCTCGGTGCGCAATTGCCTTCACCCGAATGGGGTGCCATGCTCGGTGATTCCCTGGAGCTGATTTATGTAGCGCCCTGGACAGTAATGCTGCCCGGCGTCATGCTGATGGTCAGCGTACTGATCATCAATTTATTAGGCGACGGTATACGTCGTGCTATCGAAGCCGGGGTCAAATAATGCCGTTACTGGATATACGCAATCTCACCATTGAATTTTTCACCGCCGAGGGGCCGGTCAAAGCGGTAGATAAGGTAAACCTGACCCTGAATGAAGGCGAAATTCGCGGGCTGGTGGGTGAATCCGGCTCCGGTAAAAGCCTGATAGCCAAGGCTATCTGCGGTGTGACCTCGGATAACTGGCGTGTCACGGCGGACCGGATGCGTTTTAATGATATCGACTTACTGCTGCTGACGCCCCGTGAACGCCGGAAAATTATCGGCCGCCATATTTCGATGATTTTTCAGGAGCCCCAGTCCTGTCTGGATCCTTCAGAAAGTATTGGCCGTCAGTTGATTCAGGCAATCCCCGGCTGGACACTGAAAGGCCACTGGTATCGCCGGTTCTGGCGGTGGCGGAAACAGCGGGCCATCGAGTTATTACACCGCGTAGGGATTAAAGATCATAAGGATATTATGCGCAGTTTTCCTTATGAACTGACCGAAGGTGAGTGCCAGAAAGTTATGATTGCCATCGCGCTGGCCAATAAACCCCGGTTGCTGATAGCCGATGAACCGACCAATGCCATGGAGCCGACCACCCAGGCGCAGATTTTCCGGTTACTGAGCCGGCTTAATCAGAATAATAACACCACTATCTTACTGATTAGTCATGACCTGCGGACTCTCGGTCAGTGGGCCAACCGGATTAACGTGATGTATTGCGGGCAGACGGTTGAAACGGCTCTCAGCGATGAACTGATAGCGACCCCCCATCATCCCTATACGCAGGCTTTAATCCGTTCTATGCCTGATTTCGGACGCGCCCTGCCCCATAAAAGCCGCCTGAATACCCTGTCGGGTGCCATCCCCTCTCTGGAGCATTTACCTGTGGGTTGCCGTCTGGGGCCTCGCTGCCCGTATGCACAACGTGACTGTATTCAGGCCCCCCGGCTGACCGGGAGCAAAACGCATCTTTATGCCTGCCACTTTCCGTTAAATAAAGAGCCGCAATAACTATGGAAACCTTACTCGAAGTCCGTGATTTGTGTAAAACCTATCGTTATAAAACGGGGTTATTCCGGCCACAGCATATTGATGCGGTTAAAAATGTCAGCTTTACATTACGTGAGCGACAGACACTGGCGATTATTGGCGAAAATGGTTCCGGTAAATCGACACTGGCAAAAATGTTAAGCGGGATGATAGCGCCGAGCAGCGGCGAAATTATTATTAATAATCATCCGCTGGAATTTGGCGATTATGGTTACCGCAGTCAGGTTATCCGCATGATTTTTCAGGATCCCGGCACCTCACTCAACCCGAGGCAACGTGTCAGCCAGATACTGGACCTGCCCCTCAGGCTGAATAGCGGTCTGTCGGCGGAACAACGGGAACTGCGGATCATCGAAACACTGCGTAAGGTCGGATTATTACGCGATCATGCCGGATACTATCCTCATATGCTGGCTCCTGGCCAGAAACAGCGCCTGGCTCTTGCCCGGGCTCTGATATTAGAGCCTAAAGTCATTGTAGCTGACGAAGCACTGGCATCGCTGGATATGACTATGCGCTCGCAACTGGTGAATCTGATGCTGGAGTTACAGGAACGGGACGGGCTGTCCTATATTTACGTGACACAGCATATCGGCATGATGAAGCATATCAGTGATCTGGTGATGGTGATGCATCAGGGACAGGTAGTGGAACGCGGCGGTACTGCTGATGTCCTTGCTTCCCCGCTCCATGATCTGACACGACGGCTGATTAACAGCCACTTCGGCGAGGCGCTGACCGCCGATGCCTGGCGACGAAGTGAACGATAATCCACAGAATTTTGCTCTGAACCTTCGCCACTTTACCTGATAACCCATTGTCGTGTTAGAATCCACCGATTGAACATTGCGGCACGGCTGAAAAAACACCAGCCACCGCCAACAACAATAACCATATTAAGGATTACAGCTATGGGTTTTCTTTCCGGTAAGCGCATTCTGGTCACTGGCGTTGCCAGTAAACTGTCTATCGCATGGGGTATCGCTCAGGCGATGCACAAACAGGGTGCTGAACTGGCATTCACTTACCAAAACGAAAAATTAAAGTCTCGCGTTGAAGGCTTTGCCAAAGACCTGGGCTCAGACATTGTTCTGCCTTGTGATGTTGCAGAAGATGACAGCATTAAAAATCTGTTTACCGAACTGGAAAAAGTCTGGCCGAAATTTGATGGCTTTGTACACTCTATCGGTTTTGCGCCCGGCGACCAGCTGGACGGTGACTATGTGAATGCCGTTACCCGTGACGGATTCAAAATTGCCCATGACATCAGTGCCTATAGCTTCGTCGCGATGGCCAAAGAATGCCGTGCCATGCTGAACCCGAACTCAGCCCTGCTGACGCTGTCTTACCTTGGTGCAGAACGTGCTATCCCTAACTACAACGTAATGGGTCTGGCTAAAGCATCTCTGGAAGCTAACGTGCGGTATATGGCTAACGCTATGGGCCCTGAAGGTGTGCGTGTCAACGCCGTCTCTGCAGGTCCAATCCGTACTCTGGCAGCCTCAGGCATTAAAGACTTCCGTAAAATGCTGTCACACTGTGAAGCAGTAACGCCGATTCGTCGTACCGTCACCATCGAAGATGTCGGTAATTCCGCGGCTTTCCTGTGTTCTGACCTGGCCGGTGGTGTTACCGGTGAAATCTTACACGTTGATGGTGGCTTCAGCATCGCCGCAATGAACGAACTGGAACTGAAATAAGTTTCCCACAGCACAGCAGGCGGTTAACCCGCCTGCTGTGGTAGTCCGTTACCGGATGCCGCCCCTGGTTCCCCCTGCATTTTCATTTATATACCTGCCTGTTATTAGTTAGTCCCTAACAATCCTTCTGTCTGCATCTCTGCTAAGCCACTATATCCGTGAGACGGTTTACAGGCCCCCTGTTACATGGGTTCTGTCTGAAAACAGAAGGAATTACTATGGAATTGCGGCATAGTCATAGTCACTACACCCTATTAAGTGAATCACAGGCAACGTCAGCACCGCAGACGGTACCTGCCGGTAGCTGCGGTGATTCTCTGTGGCAGCAGGCGGATTTATTTGCCGGACTGATGCAGCATCCGGCCCTGCCCGCCGGCTTGCGCCGGTTACTGGACCCTGTCAGTCGCCAGAGTGCTGCAGTCTACAGCCGCCTGTTTCCGGAAGGTCCCTGTCCGGAACAACACTGTTCTCTCAGCCTGTATGATCGTTTTAATATTGCGCTGACAATAGCACAGCTGAGTGATATCAACCCGTTATGTGATTTTTATGCCCGTCATCTTGCTCCCTTGCCCGGACCTCCCGGTACCCGACAGAATAATCACCGGCTGACTGACATTACCCAATATGCCCGGCAACTGGCATGTGCACCGGCGACAGCTGTTCCCCCGTCACTGACCCGGTTGCTGGGCACAGGACTGACCGCTGCAGATATCCTGACCCTGCATCAGATTTGCGGCTTTATTCGCTGGCAATCACGAATGATGGCCGGGATTATCGCACTGACAGGTATCAGGCTGTCTGCTGCTTTTATGGCGGCCGCGGCCCCGGTCTTTCCCGGCTGGCGGACGGACTCTGTCAGTGAGAAATTACCCTTTATCGGTTTACATTCCATCGGCCCGGTTCATCTGAACGTATTGCGGCAGGTTGCCGCACTCGGCCAGCCGCAGCTCCCGGCCGGTATCATCGCCCATGCCCCGCTGGCAGCAGAAGCATGGTTAACTTTACGCGACACTCAGGTTAGCCCGCTGTCATCCCCCGGGTGTCACCGGATCGATCGTCAGATACAGGCAGAAATAACCGCGGCTATGGGCGAACAGCCGCCGGGCAATCCGGCAATACGCCGATTCATCCACCAGCTGATACAGATACCGGTACACTACGACACCAGTAACGCGGAGAACTTACTCAGGCAGGGCTGGACGATGGCAGCACTGTTACAACTGCTGTTCCGCGTCTCCGCCCGCGGATGGGATCAGTCCCTGATGCTGCTGGCGTAATGGTTGTGAAACAGCGTGACTGACTGACGGGCTTCATCAAAAAAATGCTGAGTTAAGGGGGTTGCCCTGCCGGCACCGGCAATGATCATCGCCCCCTGACGGGTCATTGCCGGTATTTCCAGCCCGATCTGTCCGAGCTCCCCCTGCATCGCCGGCAGTATATTTCCCCGCGGGGCCAGCAGCATCCCCATCCCCTGGTGAGCACTTTCCAGCAACTGTAATACTGACGGGCTTTCAATAATCACCCTGACCGTCACGGCTGCCTGACGAAAACAGTTATCCAGATAGCGGCGAAAATAACGGGTACCGGCTGCCAGACACAGCGGATATTCGGACACTTCGGCCAGCGTCAGTGATTTTTTCTGGTCCGGTAAGGGAAACGTTTTCCGGCAATAGAGAGCAACGACGCCCTGATCAGAGAAGAATGCATTCTGAAAATGCAATTCACGCAAAGTGCTCATTTCAAAAAAACCAAATGCGACATCGACCGTATGACTGTTAATCGCTTCGAGCAGCTGGTCTGCACTTAGTACTTCTATCCGGTAATTAATTTCCGGATAACGTTGTGAAACCGTCTGCAGAATCCCTGTCAGCGACAGACTGCATTGGGGAACCACACCAATCCGCAGCGTTCCCTGTATGCCGTGTTTCATTGCATCCACTTCAAGTTTCAGTCCCTGATAAACCGAAACGATCTCGCGTGCCCAGCTGAGTACCCGTTCGCCTTCAGGGGTAAACCCGGAGAAACTATTGGTACGGTTAATCAGTGAGACACCTAATTCCGTTTCAAGGCTTTTCAGACGCAGAGACAGCGTCGGCTGACTGACAAAACTGGCTTCTGCAGCACGGCCAAAATGCTTTTCGCGTTCGAGATTACATAAATAAACCAGTTGCTTTAAGTCCATAGTCCCCGCGTTCTCCCGGCGTAACATGGTGGCAGCAGAGCCACTGTTTCACCGCAGATAGTGATAAATCATTAATTTGATGAATATGTTTATCAGGATCCCGCGCTTCCGCCACGGATGCAAGACATTATCCTGCGATAAATTTTATCTATTGCTCGTTTGTTGTAATCAATTAGACATATAACACACCAAACAGGACAATTTCGTTCATATAATAAATACTTGTAAATAACATTCAGATCACATAAGTCGCTCACTATGAAATTTAAACGTCAGATCAAACCGTATCGCGCGGCCGCCGGTGGCTGGGGCTCTCTGGAAGCGACCACCCGTTATGTATTTGAAAGTAAAGCTGTATTGAAAAATATGCGTAACCTGCTGCGCATGAATAAAGCCCGTGGCTTCGATTGTCCGGGCTGTGCCTGGGGGGACGATAACAAAAGCACTTTCAGCTTTTGCGAAAATGGTGCCAAGGCCGTCACCTGGGAAGCAACACGCCGCAAAGTGGATAATGATTTTTTTGCGGCCCATTCTGTCAGCCGTTTGTATGCAGAAAGTGATTACTTTCTGGAATACCAGGGCCGCCTGACACACCCCCTGTCTTATAACCCCGAGACCGATCACTATGAACCCGTAAGCTGGGAAGATGCTTTTGCATTGATCGCAAAACATATCCGGCAGATGGATAACCCTGACCAGATTGAACTCTATACCTCTGGACGCGCCAGTAACGAGGCCTCCTGGCTGTACCAGTTATTTGGCCGGATGCTGGGTACCAATAATTTCCCTGACTGTTCGAATATGTGTCATGAAGCCAGCGGTACCGGACTTAAACGCAGTATTGGCGTAGGAAAAGGAACTATCCGTCTTGATGATTTTGACAGCGCTGATGCGATCTTTGTTTTTGGTCAGAATCCGGGAACCAATCACCCGCGAATGTTGCACAGTCTGCGCCATGCAGCAGACTACGGTGCAAAAATCGTTACTTTTAATACATTACGTGAGCGCGGGCTGGAACGCTTCGCTGACCCGCAGAACCCGCTGGAAGTCGTGACACCGATGGCAGGTAACATCAGTTCTTCCTACTATCAGCCAAAGCTGGGCGGAGATATGGCTGCCGTGCGCGGGATGGTAAAAGCTTTACTCGAACAGCATCGTCAGCAGCTGGCTTCAACCGGACAGGGTATTTTCGATACACAATTTATTGCCGAATATACTGTCGGAGCCGAAGCCTATCTGGCCGCGGTCGATGCAACAGACTGGCAGAAAATCATCAGCCAGTCCGGTCTGTCAGAGCCTGAGATCCGTCAGGCTGCGGCTATTTACCAAAACTCATCACGGGTTATTTGTAGCTGGGCGATGGGAATTACGCAGCACAAACACTCGGTGGATACTGTCCGTGAGATAGTCAACCTGCAACTGTTATTCGGTCAGTTAGGTAAAAAAGGGGCAGGATTGTGCCCTGTACGTGGTCACAGTAACGTACAGGGCAACCGGACGATGGGGATTGATGAAAAACCTGGCCGTGCTTTTCTGGATGCATTAGGCAGCCATTTTAAATTCGAGCCACCACGGCAGGCCGGACATAATACGGTAGAAGCCATAGAAGCTATGTTGCGTGACGAAGTGCGGGTGCTGGTGACCCTGGGCGGTAACCTTGCCGCCGCCGCTCCGGATTCGCCACGTACTGAAGAAGCTATTCAGCGTTGTGGTCTGACGGTACATATCAGTACTAAACTGAACCGGACACATCTGGTTCCCGGTTTCCGGAACAGCCTGATATTACCCACCCTTGGACGTACCGAAAGGGATATCCGCGGCAGTGGTCCGCAATTTATTACCGTCGAAGACTCTTTCAGTATGGTACATGCATCAGAAGGTGTCGGTATTCCGCTGGCGGATACCCAGCGTTCTGAAACCGCGATTGTGGCAGGTATCGCCGATGCTGTACTGGGCAGTGATAGTGTCAACTGGCTGGCGATGGCGGATGATTACCGCCAGATCCGTGAGCATATTGCGGCGACCATCCCCGGATTCGGTGATTTTAACCGAAAATGTGATACGCCCGGCGGATTCTATCTGGGGAATGCTGCGGCACGCCTTGAATTTGCCACTCCGTCGGGTAAAGCTGAGTTCAATGCCTCACGTCTGCCTGACGGATTATTTCCGCAATTATCGATGGGAGAAGCCCCGTTTGTCTTACAGACTCTGCGTTCCCATGACCAGTACAATACTACTATCTATGGTCTGGATGACCGTTACCGCGGTGTGTATGGTCAGCGGAAAGTTGTCTTTATCAACCCGCAGGATATGGATGAACAGGGTCTGGCCGAAGGTCAGCAAGTCGATATTGAAACCCTGTGGAATGATGGTATCACCCGTCAGGTACAAGGGTTTGTGCTGGTTCCTTATAATATCCCCCGCGGCAATCTGGCGGCTTATTATCCGGAAACTAACCCGCTGGTGCCCTTATCAAGTTTTGGTGATGACAGCGGAACTCCCACCTCTAAGTCAGTACCGGTAAAAATCTCACTGACCACAGAACCACCGTCACTGAGAATTGCCTGAGCCATTTTGTGTAAAAAGCCGGAAACATCTCCGGCTTTTTTTATCTTTCACCGTTTGGCTCTTGCCCGGGTGGCATGATTCGCGTAAAACTGTCAGCCGCTGTTAGGCCACGAAACTAAAAAACTATGTTCCAGGATAATCCGCTGCTGTCGCAGCTCAAAGAAACACTTCATGCCCAGACCCCCCGGGCTGAAGGGGTGGTAAAAGGTACCGATAAAGGTTTTGGCTTTCTGGAAGTCGATGCCCAGAAGAGCTACTTTATTCCGCCACCGCAGATGAAGAAAGTCATGCACGGTGACCGTGTGGTTGCGGTGATCCATACCAGTAATGGTAAAGAGAGTGCTGAACCTGAAACGCTGGTTGAGCCCTTCCTGTCACGATTTGTCGGTCGTATTCAGAAAAAAGATGACCGGCTGTCAATTATCCCGGACCATCCGTTACTGAAAGATGCGATCCAGTGCCGTCCGGCCCGTAACCTGGAACACAATTTTCAGGCCGGTGACTGGGCTGTCGCCGAAATGCGCCGGCACCCGCTGAAAGGTGACCGCAGTTTCTATGCGGAACTGACCGAATTTATTACCTTTGGTGATGACCACCTGGCACCGTGGTGGGTGACACTGTCACGTCACAACCTCGAGCGGTCTGCCCCGGAAACTGCTTTTGGTGAGATGCTGGATGAAAAATTAGTGCGTGAAGATCTGACTGCGCTCGAATTTATCACCATTGACAGTGCCAGTACCGAAGATATGGATGATGCACTGTTCTGCGAACAGCTGGCCGACGGACGGCTGCGCCTTACCGTCGCGATTGCAGATCCTACCGCTTACGTGCCGGAAGGCAGTGAACTGGATAAACTGGCGTCTCTGCGGGCCTTCACCAATTATTTGCCCGGTTTCAATATTCCGATGCTGCCCCGCCAGTTATCAGACGATGTCTGCTCTCTGCGTCCGGGAGCCCGCCGGCCAGTACTTGCCTGTCATATCACCATTGATGCAGAGGGTACGCCGGACGACAATATTCACTTCTTCGCGGCATGGATTGAGTCCAAAGCTAAACTGGCTTATGACAATGTTTCCGACTGGCTGGAAAATACCGGTGAATGGCAGCCTGCCAGTGAAGCGGTGGCACAGCAGATTACGCTATTGCATCGTTTCTGTCTGGCCCGCATTGAATGGCGTAAAACCCATGCGCTGGTGTTTAAAGACCGTCCTGATTATCGTTTTATGCTGGGTGAAAAAGGCGAAGTGCTGGATATTATTGCCGAACCACGCCGGATAGCTAACCGGATGATCGAAGAAGCAATGATTACCGCCAACATCTGTGCGGCGAAAGTTCTGGCTGACTCACTGGGCTACGGTATCTACAACGTCCATGCCGGTTTGGATGAGGCCAATGCTGAGCAGGTTGCCGGTGTGCTGGCGGGTCATGGTATTAGCGCAGACCCTAAAGAGATCGCGACGCTGGAAGGGTTTAAAAAGATGCGCCGCGAGCTGGATAACCAGCCAACGCAATATCTGGATACCCGTATTCGTCGCTTCCAGTCTTTTGCAGAAATCAGTACCCAGCCCGCGCCACATTTCGGATTAGGACTGGAGTCTTATGCCACCTGGACTTCACCGATCCGTAAATATGGTGATATGGTCAACCACCGTCTGCTGAAAGCCATTATCCTTGGCGAACAGCAACAGGTAAAACCACCTGCTGCAGAGTTAACCACCATTATGGGTGAGCGTCGCCGCCTTAACCGTATGGCTGAGCGTGATGTCGGTGACTGGCTGTATGCCCGTTATCTGGCACCTTATGCAGGGACTGAGCAGAAATTTGCTGCAGAGATTATTGATATCTCCCGCGGCGGTATGCGTGTCCGGCTGACAGATATTGGTGCGGTTGCCTTTATCCCTGCCCCGTTCATTCATAGTGTGCGTGATGAATTAGTCTGCAGTCAGGAAAACGGGACCGCTCAGATTAAAGGCGAAGTCCGTTATCGTGTAACCGACCTTATCGACGTAACCATTGCCGAAGTTCGCATGGAAAATCGTAACGTCGTTGCCCGTCCGGCAGTCTGATGGCTGGTGCGTACCGGATCACCCGGTACGCACTGCTCTTCCCCCGCCTCTTGCCTGCCGTCCGCTGCGCCGCTGAATTAAGAAAAATACGAATGCTGATTCGGAATATTCACCCTTCCGCAGATGCCTGTTAAGCATAAAATAGCATCCGTTATAAATGCAGCTGACAACTGCGACATAACCGGCGTTATCTATATGTCACCCGGAGACAGGTGAATACTCATAAATTTCAGTCGTCTTATCTGCCGTTCTGCGGGGATTAATACAGGAGTTGACTGTGATAATCACAAAAAAAAGCATTACCTCTGCCCTGATAGCGACACTGGTACTGTGCAGCCTGGCTGGCTGCTCTGGCTGGTCAAAACGCGACAGGAATACCGCACTGGGTGCCGGTGTCGGCGCTATTGGTGCCAATATTCTGACCGGAGGGAGTACGCTGGGTACCCTAGGTGGTGCCGCCGTCGGCGGTGTGATCGGGCGTCAGGTACATTAGTTCTGTTACAGAGAAAAGGGCCTGAATGGCCCTTTTCTTACCGTAATGTGTCTCAGCCGCCCGCCAGTTTCACTTTATAGCCTTTCGCTTCCAGCAGGGATTTGAGCAGATCACGTTTATCACCCTGAATTTCTATTTCACCCTCTTTCACTGCACCGCCGCAGCCACACTTTTTTTTCAGTTCTGCCGCCAGCACTGACAGTTGCTGATCTGCCAGATCCAGTCCGCTAATAATGCAGACCCCTTTACCTTTACGGCCACTGGTCTGACGCATAATCCGCACCGTACCATCGCCCTTTGGCCTGACGACTTGCTGAGGTTCAGGCGTTATTCTTCCGGTTTCGGTCGAGTATACCAGCGTGTCTTTAGTCATCAGGATACCTGTAATGAATTGAGGATAGCGGAGAGTGCCGCAGCCGGGTCGGCAGCCTGAGTGACCGGGCGACCGATCACCATATAATCAACACCTGCCAGACGTGCCTGCGGCGGAGTCATGATCCGGCGCTGATCCTGTGCTGCACTACCGGCAGGCCGTATGCCCGGGGTTACCAGTAAAAAATCATTTCCCAGTTGCTGCTTAAAAGTTACCGCTTCATGGGCTGAACAAACGACGCCGTCCAGTCCGCAATCCCTGGTCAGAGCAGCCAGATGTAATGCGTGTTCCGCCGGAGTACGCTGAATACCGATATCGGCTAAGTCACTGGCCTCCATGCTGGTCAGTACGGTAACAGCTATCAGTAACGGCGCATCTTTCCCCATCGGCTCCAGTGCTTCGCGGGCAGCATTCATCATCCGTACCCCGCCACTGGCATGGACGTTCACCATCCAGACACCAAGATCAGCAGCAGCGGCAACCGCATGGGCGACGGTATTCGGAATATCATGGAATTTGAGGTCCAGAAATACGTCAAAACCACGAGACTGTAATGTTTTCACCCATTCAGGGCCGAACCGGGTAAACATCTCTTTCCCTACTTTCAGCCGGCAGCTTTTCGGGTCAATAAGGTCAACCAACGACAGCGCGCGACGGGTATCGTCAAAATCAAGGGCGACCAGTACCGGTGAAGTAACAGAAGATGGCGATGATTCAGTCATTGCAGGGTTCCTTTAAAATCTGGCTTGCGGGCTATACGGACAAACGGCGCTTATTCTACCTGCCTGACCTGCGATGTCACCTGTTTTGCACGCTGGCAGGCCCACGACGAGTCGCTTTTATATAGTATGTTGTAACTAAAGTGGGGCTTAAAAATACAGGGCCCGCGGCCCCGTACTTTTACTGACCGTCGAGGCCGCGGATTGGTTTTACTGAAGCCCAGCTTCTGCAGGACGGGCAGTGCCAGTAGATAGCATGGGCGGTAAAGCCGCATTTCTGGCAGCGATAGCGCGGCTTAATACGGATTTGCTCACCCACCATGTCCCTCAGTATCACCAGGCTCTGTTTGGCTCTGCCATCTTCCGCATCCTGCAGATAATAATTAATCAGCCGGTGGAAGCCACGGGTGGTCGGATGATGCTCCAGTTGCTTCATCAGAAATAACTGGGCAGCAGCGGATCCTTCATCGTTATCAATAATATCTGCCAGATATAATTCGGCTGCATTCCCGGTTTCTGCGGCAACACATTGCTGCAGAAACTCAACCCATAACCGGGGGGCCTCAAGCCGCTGATAACAGCCTTCCAGCAATACCAGTATTTCGCTGACAAATTCGGAGTCCTGTTGCAGCACCCGCTGCAGTGACTGTACCGCTTTCTGTTCCTCACCCTGTTCGATAAAAATACGGCCCTGCATAATGGATACCCGGGCACAGTTTTTATCAGCCGATTCACCTTTACGCAGTAGTCCCATCGCTTTATCAAGATCATCGCTGCTCATGGCCTGTAACGCCAGCTCACAGTAGAAATGGGCGATTTCCATTTTATGTTTAGTTTTACCCAGTTTCACCAGACGTTCAGCCGTCTCGATAGCCTGTGTCCAGTCGCTGGTCTGCTGATAGATCAGTAATAATTGCTGTAACGCCCCTTCGCGAAAATCTGTTTCATCAGTGAGCTGGCTAAACATATCTTCTGCCCGGTCATACAAACCGGCAGCCAGATAATCCCGCCCCAGTTGCTGAATGGCCAGCAAACGCTGATCATAGTCGAGGGACGTACTTTCCATCAGCGACTGGTGAATACGAATAGCGCGGTCTACCTCGCCCCGTGAGCGGAATAAATTCCCGAGGGTCAGATGCGCTTCAATAGTCCCGCTGTCTTCTTTAAGCATATCAAGGAACAGGTCAACAGCTTTATCCTGCTGGTTAGACAGTAAAAAGTTAACCCCGGCAACGTAGTCCCGCGACAGACGGTTCGCTTCCTGTTTTTTGTCTTGTTGCGCACTGCGGCGGCCCATATACCAGCCATATGCCGCCGCAACAGGCAATAACAGAAACAGCAGTTCAAGCATGACGAATTATTCCTTCACCACAGCTTTACCGTTCGCTGTCGTTACCGCAGACGAGGGTGTGACATATTGCGCTTCAAGACGTTTGATCTTGCGCTGAGCACGGGACAGGGACAACCGGACCCGCAGCCAGAAGAGCCCGCAGATAACCCAGCCAAGGATAAAGCCGGCACCAAACAGGGTGGCCAGTAAGGAAGATACTCGGAAATCGCCGCGGGCCAGCAGGTAATTAAAGGTCACGATCTGATCATTTTTGGCACCCAGCGTAATCGAGATAATAAAAATGACCAGCACGACTAAAAAAATCACTAAATATTTCACAATGTATCCTGTTATCGTTGTTTCCGTAAGCCGTACTATCCGCTGACTCCGGCCGCGGACGGCTGACATTCCGGTACACCTGCATCATTATATTATGGGGATGCAGAATATATTTACAATATGGCTTTTTGCTTCAGCACATTATTCCATATCACGGCCACTGGCGGAAAGCAGCAGATACGCGGGCACAGACACCAGAATAACTATGCCCCCGGCATTCACCACTGACATGATAACATCCCATGGCCAGTGCATTCCGAGAGCCATACGACTCCAGATTACCAGAAGTGCCCATATAAAGGTGGCAATAACCGTTTTATAGTGGCGACGGGGCCATAACAGAACCAGGTTCAGTAACGCCCAGCAGGCGGCAAACATGCTGTGGCCTGAAGGAAAAGAATAGCCTGTTTCAAATGCCCAGTGCTGTTTAAGCCAGCCAGGCAGCAGTGCATCGCCTGCGGTTGCGCTGTATACCTGCCTGCTGCGTTGCTCAGGCGATAACCGGTAAAAACCGGCAATCTCTGACGGTGACGAAGGGTACAGCCATGCAACATAAGGCCGGGCTTCTCTGACCTGGTTTTTTATCAGCGCATTGATGCCCTGCCCGCCCCAGACTACCGCCACCACCCATAGCAGCGTCAGCAACGGGGATTTTACCCCTGACTGATAAGGCCGCAGCTGCCAGAGTAACACAGCGGCCAGTATCAGTGTGGTCAGTATTCCCCACGGACGGGTCACGGTTTCGGTTGCTGCAAACAATACGGCCAGCAGGCCGCGGCCTGCCCCGGGTTGCCAGTGCCAGCCAGAAACCCATAATGCCGATGGCAGTACCAGTAAAATCAGCATGCCGCTGGCTGTCAGTTTCAGCAGTTTTAACATCGTATATATGTTTTCTCCGCGGCTAAATCGATAATTATTATTTTCTGTGCCTGACGAAATAAGTTAACCTTCGTTATTGCTCTGATTGTGCTTTATTTCATCCTGAGCAGCAGAGTATTGCACACAGGGATAATGATTATGGCACAATAACATATTCAACTCTCAGGTTCAGAATACTGAAAATAACAGGTTTCAACAGCGGAGTATTTCATGCAACTTAAGCGGGTGGCACAAGCCACACTGCCCACACCATGGGGCGATTTCCTGATGGTGGGTTTTGAAGAAATTAGCACCGGAAAAGACCACGCAGCCCTGGTTTTTGGCGATATTTCCGGCCCGGCACCTGTCCTGGCGCGGGTACACTCAGAGTGTCTGACCGGTGACGCTTTGTTTAGTTTACGCTGTGATTGCGGATTCCAGCTGGAGTCGGCATTAAACGCCATTGCAACCGAAGGACGCGGCGTCCTGCTGTATCATCGTCAGGAAGGCCGTAATATCGGGTTACTGAACAAAATCCGTGCTTATTCCTTGCAGGATAAAGGTTACGATACCGTAGAAGCTAACCTCAAATTAGGTTTTGCTGCCGATGAACGTGATTTTACCCTGTGTGCCGATATGTTTAAATTACTCGAGGTAGATGCCGTGCGTCTGCTGACCAATAACCCGGCGAAGGTCCGGGTACTGACGGAAGCAGGAATTAATATTAGCGAACGAGTGCCCCTCGAAGTCGGCAGGAACCCGAAAAATACCGGCTATCTGGATACCAAAGCCCTTAAGATGGGACATTTACTGCAGCATAATGACGACTGATTCTGCAATATTGTCAGTCAGAAAGCCGGATATTCCGGCTTTTATTTTTCCGTCACAGGGAATACTTTACTGAAATAATATTTGTTCGCCTGTTTTTATGGGGTCCGGATGATTTTATATCGCAACATGACCGCAATACCCCTTTATTACTCATCATCCGGAGTTAATTTCCCCCGCGCCTAAACATACTCAGGACGACTCTGCTATTTTATCGCGCCGACATTATCTGCAAAATAGCCGGAAAATTAACAGGCCGCTAATTAGCCAGAATAGACTACAGCCAGCAAGTACCGTCAGCCATACCCGGCGACGAAAACGCGACGCGGGCAGCGCTTCCAGTGACTGTATATAACAACGGCACAATGAATGAAATAATGAAGTAAGTGACATACAGCCCTCCCTGTAAATGACCAGAATACCCCTGACCGAATGATGACCGGCCAACAGCTGAGTCAATTGCTGGTCATCCATAACCGGCAATTTATAGCACACACTGATATTTCTATTGGTTAAGAAAACACAGAAATACTTTCCTGTCCTTCGGTTCTCACTTCACCGGCAAACGAATATCTTTAAACATGGCTTCAATATCTTCGTTTGAGCGCAAAGCAATGGCCGTATCAACCACATCACGCGTCAGATGAGGTGCAAAACGCTGAATGAAATCATACATATAAGTACGGAGGAAACTGCTGCTGCGGAAGCCTATCTTGGTGGTGCTGTAGCTGAAAATATCTGATACATCTATTTTCACCAGGTCAGGATCAGAAACCGGATCAACCGCCATACTGGCGATAACACCAATACCCAGTCCCAGACGTACATAGGTTTTGATCACGTCAGCATCCGTGGCAGTAAACACAATTTGCGGTGTCAGTCCGGCCTGATTAAATGCTGAGTCCAACGCGGAACGGCCGGTAAAACCAAAGGTATAGGTCACCAGCGGATATTCAGCCAAATCATGGATAGTCACATGTGATTTTTCGGCCAGAGGATGGTCCGGCGGAACCACTATTGAACGATTCCAGTGATAGCAAGGCAGCATCACCAGGTCATCGTATAAGTGTAATGCTTCGGTCGCGATAGCGAAGTCAGCGTTACCTTTTGATACGGCTTCCGCGATCTGCGTCGGAGAGCCCTGGTGCATATGCAGAGACACCCGCGGATAACGCTGAATAAAGCCTTTGATCACTGGCGGAAGAGCATATCTGGCCTGCGTATGCGTGGTGGCAACGTATAACGACCCCTGATCAGGCCAGGTATGTTCTCCGGCCACAGATTTAATCGCATCCACTTTCGACAACACTTCACGGGCAATTCGGATAATCTCATCCCCGGCCGGGGTTATTTGAGTCAGGTGTTTACCACTCCGTGAAAAGATTTGAACACCTAATTCATCCTCCAGCATACGTACCTGCTTACTGATACCCGGCTGAGAGGTATATAACCCTTCTGCAGTTGAAGAAACATTAAGGTTGTGGTTTACGACTTCGACGATATAGCGTAATTGCTGTAATTTCATAGCCCACCATTCCGGGACAAAAGACAGTCAGTGCCTGCGTCCCTGCAAAATAATTATCTGTTAATAATCTCTTTGATTATTAACAGACTACACACGCATTTTTTCTATAACTACTATAGCATTAAACAATTATCAACAGAACAAATAGCTATATCAGTTAAAAATAAAAGGGCCAGCAAACGCTGGCCCTGATGTACTGCACGCTTTATTTTTTAGCTTCCTGCCATTTACCGTCAATATAAAACATTGACCAGCCGGTTGCCTTGCCTTCCTTTTCAGAAGAAATATACTGCTGCTTAGTTTTGCGGCTAAAACGTACCAGGGTTTTATTTCCCTGAGGATCAGCGGCAGGTGCCCGGGTCAGATAAGCGAACTTCTCCGGCAGACGGTCACTGAAACGCTGTAATTCTTCCACCAGCGGTGCCCGGGTTTCACGTGATTTAGGGAATGTATTCGCTGCCAGGAAAATACCTGCAGCACCATCACGTAACACAAAATAAGCATCTGACTTTTCACAGGCTAATTCAGGTAACGGTACCGGATCTTCTTTTGGCGGTGCAACATCACCGTTACGCAGGATTTTACGGGTATTTTTACAGGCGTCATTAGTACAGGCCATATACTTACCGAAACGCCCCATTTTCAGATGCATTTCATTTCCGCATTTCTCACACTCCACCACCGGACCATCATAGCCTTTGATGCGGAACTCACCCTCTTCAATCTGATAGCCATCACAGGATGGGTTGTTACCACAGACATGGAGTTTGCGTTTTTCATCGATCAGGTAGCTGTCCATTGCAGTGCCGCATTTCTGACAACGTGGTCGTGCGCGTAATGCGTTGGTTTCCGCATCATCGCCTTCCAGAATATTTAATACTTCATTTTCCGGAATCAGATTGATGGTCTGTTTACACCGCTCTTTTGGGGGTAATGCATAGCCGGAACACCCGAGAAATACACCGGTTGTCGCGGTGCGTATTCCCATATGTCGCTGGCAGGCCGGACATTCAATTGAGGTGATGACCATCTGGTTAGGCTGCATTCCCCCTTCTTCAGGGTCTTTATCCGCCTGTTCCAGTTGCTGACTGAAATCAGCGAAGAAATGATCCAGTACAGCACGCCACTCCGCCTGATTGCTGGCCACCTGATCAAGGTTGTCTTCCATCCGGGCGGTGAAGTCGTAGTTCATCAGTTCGCGGAAGTTACCTTCCAGCCGGTCAGTCACAATTTCGCCCATCTTCTCGGCATAAAAGCGACGGCTTTCGGTTCTGACGTAACCGCGATCCTGGATAGTTGAGATAATTGACGCGTAAGTCGACGGACGACCGATACCGCGTTTTTCCAGTTCACGAACCAGCGATGCTTCGCTGAAACGGGCCGGTGGCTTGGTGAAGTGACGGGCCGGAAGCACATCAAGTAAAGCCGGGGACTCACCCACCTCAATGGCTGGCAGAGTCAAATCATCATCATTTTTACGTAAAGCCGGCATCACTTTTGTCCAGCCATCGAAACGTAATGTACGTCCTTTGGCTTTAAGACGGTAATCGCCGGCCTGTACAGTCAGTGTGGTTGAATCATACTTCGCCGCCACCATTTGACAGGCAACAAACTGACGCCAGATTAACTGATAAAGTTTCTGCGCATCCGCTTCCATATCTTTGAGCTGTTCGGCGACAACATTCACATCCGAAGGACGAATAGCTTCGTGCGCTTCCTGTGAATTATCCTTGTTCGCATACAGGGTCGCCGTTTTGGGCAGGTATTTGTCACCAAAACTCTCATCAATATAAGTACGTGCCATTTCGATGGCATCCTGACTCAGATTCGTGGAGTCGGTACGCATATAGGTAATATGACCCGCTTCATACAGACGCTGAGCCATCATCATGGTTTTTTTTACCCCAAAGCCCAGCCGCGTACTGGCCGCCTGCTGTAATGTGGAAGTGATAAAAGGTGCGCCGGGCTTACTGCTGGTGGGTTTATCTTCCCGCTCGGTAACCCGGTAAGAGGCTTTTTCCAGCAAAGAAACGGCTGCCTGAGTCGTTTCTTTATTTTCGGGGCGAAAAGCTTTATCACCCTGATGTGTGACCCGCATCAGTAACTCATTGCCCGCGGCGGTATTCAGACGAACGTCAATATCCCAGTATTCTTCCGGAACAAAGGCCTTGATTTCGCGTTCCCGCTCAACCACCAGTCGTACAGCCACAGACTGTACCCGGCCGGCAGATAAACCGCGGGCGACTTTTTTCCACAATAATGGCGATACCATATAGCCGACGACCCGGTCCATAAAACGCCGGGCCTGCTGAGCATTAACACGATCGATATTCAGCTCACCGGGCTGTTCAAATGCCTGACGTATCGCATTTTTGGTAATTTCGTTAAATACCACACGGCTGAAACGCTGGTCATCTCCGCCAATAACTTCCCGTAAGTGCCAGGCTATCGCCTCACCCTCACGGTCCAAATCCGTCGCCAGATAGATGTGATCTGCATCAGCGGCCAGCGCCTGTAATTCAGAAACGACTTTTTCTTTACCCGGTAAAATCTGATAGTTGGCTTTCCAGCCATGCCACGGATCAACGCCCATGCGGTTTACCAGGGCACTTTTCTCGTCTTTCTTACCGGTTTTCGTTGTTTTAGCTTTACCGGCTTCTGCCGTTTTTTTCGCTAACGAACCGCTGGTCGGCAGGTCTCGAATATGACCCACACTGGATTTAACAACGAAGCCACTGCCAAGGTATTTATTAATAGTTTTAGCCTTTGCCGGTGACTCAACAATAACGAGTGCTTTACCCATAGATAACTTTACCTAATAAAAACGTCCTGAAGAACGGGAGAGGATGACTCCCCTGATTTGCAACAAGTGCGCTTGCTGCCGACTCTCACTAATCACGCCACATCATCGATAACTAACCATAGCCCGGATATTAACAGTATGATTAAAATAATCTTTTACTCAGGTATCCTGGCCGCTGACGGCGTGAACTCCCTGATTCGCAAATCGCCCACACTGTACCTGATAAAATCTGTTACGCAACTTTATTAGCATCCTGGCGTATTTATCGCCACTAATAGCACCAATAATTTTGTCCTGGTGGTTACTCTTGCCGTAAAATACCCTCCGGATTTGTAATGATATATCAGCAACAGGAGCATGCTATGAACGGAAAACCCCGGGCTGTTGATTCTGCAACTCTGATTGCACTGGCCAGCGAACAAATGACCGGATATACGAATTATCTGCCATCCATGGAAATTACAGCTGTACGTCAGCAAGGTAACTTACTGATTTTTAGCGGCCCCTGGTTTGCAGACGCACAGGGATTGCCGACAAAACAAAGTACCGCGGCCTTTAATGTGTTTAAAGCCCTGACACAGGAATTGTCACCTCTGTACTGTCTGAAACAGTAACCCCGGCAATTGCCGGGGTTCGGTTGTCTGTAGCCACAATAACACAGGCGGGTTACAACAAGGGCTTTTCGCCCTTTTGCCACCATTTAAGCAGCAGGCGTTCTGCAACACTGGCACCACTTTGGGTAAAACGCTCAATGACACTTTTTTTCTTAGTGTAACTTACGGATAATAAATTGAATTCATCCATTTTACTGATAATTACTTCATCACTGGTGGCAATCTCGTCAATCAGCCCGTTTTCCAGAGCCTGACGTCCGTACCAGTGCTCGCCGGTCGCCACCGAGTCAATGTCCAGAGACGGGCGCATTTGATGAACAAATGATTTAAATAACTGATGAGTTTCATTAAGATCTTCGCGAAATTTTTCCCGGCCTTCATCCGTATTTTCGCCAAGCAGCGTCAGCGTCCGTTTATACTGACCGGCCGTATGCAGTTCAATATCAATATCATTACGTTTCAGCAGGCGATTAAAGTTAGGTACCTGAGCAACCACCCCGATGGAGCCGATAATCGCAAAAGGCGCGGCAACAATATGTGAGGCGACACAAGCCATCATATACCCGCCACTGGCAGCCACTTTATCGACTACCGCGGTCAGACGGATCCCGTGATCGCGCAGCCTCTGTAACTGGGACGCTGCCAGGCCATAGCCGTGCACCACACCGCCCGGGCTTTCCAGTTTCAACAACACTTCATCACCGGCGGTGGCCACAGACAGGACAGCTGAAATTTCTTTACGTAAAGAAGCCACTTCGCCGGCATCCATACTGCCTTTAAAATCCAGAACAAATAGTGTTTTCTTTGCCGGTGGCGGGGTTCCCTGCTTCCTTGCCGCTTTTTCTGCTTTGGCTTGCTCTTTCTGTTGCTTTTTCTGCCCTTTCAGCCAGTTTTTCTGCTCATGCTCAGGAAGCGTTGCGACCGCCAGTGTTTGTTTCAGCGTCTGATAATCTTCACCGGGATGACCAAGCTGTAACTGCCCCTGCCCCGTTTTTTTACGGGACGAAACACCAACGCATACCACCACCAGCGCAATAATCGCCACGACCAGGGTGACAATTTTTGCTAAAAATAACCCATATTCTGCAATAAAACTCACTCAGTCCACCTCTGTCACATCGGTTAAAACGCATGTTATTCCGTCCGCTCTGACACAATACAGCCTGTCTCAGACGGTGACGAAACAGGAAATTAACAGCCTGTCCTCAGAGTGTATCATATGATAATTTACGACATAACTGTATGAAATATAAAAAACAAAGGACCCGCCCGTGAACAACCAGTCCGACAACCTAAGTCTGAAAAATCACACTATTCTGGTCACTGGTGCCTCTGATGGCATTGGCCGTGAAGCGGCACTGACCTATGCCCGCCAGGGCGCCCGGGTACTGCTGACCGGCAGAAACCTGCAGAAACTGGAAGATGTCCGCCGGCAAATCGCGGCTTTCGGACAGAGCCCTGCCGAAATATTTCTGCTCGACTTCGCCACCGCTGACGCCGCACAGTGCCGTGAATTTGCTGACCGAATAGCCCGCACCGCCCCGCAACTGGAAGGTGTACTGCATAATGCAGGTATTCTCGGCACGATCCAGCCAATGGCCGATATTCCGGAACAAGAGTGGCAACAGGTCATGAAAATTAATCTGGAGGTGACTTTTTTTCTGACCAGGGCATTACTGCCTTTGCTGCTTAACGCCCCGGCGGCGTCGTTAGTTTTTACCAGTTCCAGTGTCGGACGCGAAGGCCGGGCGGGCTGGGGAAGTTATGCAGTCTCTAAGTTTGCCACCGAAGGCATGATGCAGGTACTGGCCGCCGAATATCAGCACAGTAATTTGCGGGTAAACTGCATTAATCCGGGCGGTACCCGAACCACAATGCGCGCCAGCGCGTTCCCTGAGGAGAATGCAGCACTGCTCAAAACACCGGCAGATATTATGCCTGTTTACTTGTATCTGATGACTGATGCCAGCAGAGGCCAGACGGGGATCAGTTTCGATGCACAGCCCGGCCGTAAAGCCGGTCCGGCAGAATAAACCTGTAAAAAAACCCCGGAGAACCGGGGTTTCAGGCAGGGTAATAACTGTCAGCCTTTACCGTTATTGCGTTTTGATACCGGCCGGCCAGTCGCCGCACGCCCGGTGGCCGGTCGGCCAGCCGTACTGCGGCCAGAAGCCGGACGGCGGGGAGTACTTTTACTGCCAGCCTGGCTGTGCTTTTTCACCGCACGACGGATCTGGTTCGCTTTGGTACGACGACGATCTTTTTCGACCGCAAGTTTGGTTTCTGTTTCTTCCGGCATTTCCACCAGCTGACGCAGATAATTCACTGAGGTCAGATCCATTTCCATATACCCGCCCCGCGGCAAACCTTTGGGCAGAACGATATCACCATAGCGAACGCGCATCAGTCGGCTGACCTGCACACCAACGGCTTCCCATAACCGGCGCACTTCGCGGTTACGCCCTTCGGTCAGGGTTACGTTATACCACTGGTTGAGACCTTCTCCGCCAGCAAACTTAAGGGTTTTAAACGCAGCAGGACCATCTTCCAGCTGAACACCGACACTTAACTGACGAATTTTATCATCATCAATCTGGCCGAAAACGCGGACAGCGTATTCACGCTCCACTTCACGGCTGGGATGCATCAGGCGGTTAGCCAGTTCACCATCGGTGGTAAATAACATTAAGCCACAGGTATTGACGTCGAGACGCCCTACCGCTATCCAGCGCGCGCCGTTGAGGCGAGGCAGACGGTCAAACACCGTCGGACGGCCTTCAGGATCGTTACGGGTACATAACTCACCTTCCGGTTTGTAGTAAGCCAGCACCCGGCACACTTCGCTGGCACTTTCTGCCACACGTACCAGATGACCATCAATACGGATTTTCAGGGAATTGTTGCTTTCGACCCGATCACCCAGGCTGGCGATTTTCCCGTCAACACTGACCCGACCGGCGGAGATAATAGCTTCAATTTCACGGCGCGAACCATGTCCGGCACGTGCTAATACTTTTTGTAACTTTTCGCTCATGGAGCATGCCTCACTGTCGCCTTCCCAGGCCTCAGGTTTAGGGTATATTTAATATTAAAATCAAATACTTACGTAAAAACTGACTGCCATTATACAGGATGGCAGTCACAATGTAACGATTTTTATTATTCAGACAGCTGCAGAGCAATGCTCTGAATCATGGATAAATTAGCGGAACGGATGAGGATCACCGGCACCTTCACGCATAATTTCCGGGGCATCGCCGGTTAAATCAACCACTGTGGTCGGTTGCTGACCGATAGTACCGCCATTCAGGATCAGATCGACCTGCTTACCGATACTTAACTGGATCTCTTCCGGATCTGACTCGGCAAAATCATTCCCCGGTAACATAAGTGTGGTGGACATTAACGGTTCGTTGAGTGCTTCCAGTAATGCCTGAGCTACCGGATGGGAAGTTACGCGCAGACCGATAGTTTTGCGCTTATCATTCATCAAACGCCGCGGCACTTCTTTGGTTGCCTTAAGTAAAAAGGTATAGCACCCCGGGGTATTATTTTTAATTAAGCGGAAGGCACTGTTATCTACCTGAGCATAGGTCGACAGTTCAGAAAGATCACGACACATCAGTGTAAAATGGTGTGAATCATCCAGCTGACGGAGCCGGCAAATTCTCTCCAGCGCCGACTTATCTTCAAGTTTGCATCCCAGTGCATAGCCGGAATCGGTCGGATAAACAATCACACCGCCTTTATTCAGATAATCCACCGCCTGACTGATCAGACGTGGTTGTGGATTCTCCGGATGGATATAAAAAAACTGACTCATACTTCGCTCCCTGCACCGGTTTGCAACGGTGCACTACTTTGAATTTCCGGAAAACGCAGCCATACCGCTTCAGCACCGGCCGGTAACCACAGTTTTCGGCCCAGTTCTATCCAGGCGCAAGGCTGATGAAAATCAGATCCCTGAGATGCGGCCAGTCCGTAATCCTGAGCATATCGGGTTAACTGCTGGCGTTCATCAGGTGCCTGCTGGCACTGGGCAACTTCCATGGCATCTCCGCCGTGGTCGGCAAAAAATTTCAGCAACCGCTTTAACCATTTTGCCGATAGATCATAGCGTCCGGGGTGGGCAACCACCGCCCTGCCTCCGGACTGATGGATCGCATCAATTGCCTGTTCTATTGTACACCATTGGGCGGGCACATATCCGGTTTTGCCCCGCGCCAGATACTGTTTAAAGACCTGAGCCATGGTGGAGGCTTTACCACACCCGACCAGATAGCGGGCAAAATGGCCACGGGTTATCTGCCCTTCCCCCGCCAGTGCACTCGCACCTTGTAACGCGCCGGGGATATTTGCCCGCTCAAGCCTGCGGGCGATCTCTTCAGCTCTCTGCCAGCGTTTCTGATGCTGGCTATCAAGAAGTGCACAGAGAGCCGGATGATTAATGTCCATCCCCAGACCAACAATATGGATTTCGTGGTTTTCCCATAGTGTTGAAATTTCCACACCACTCATCAGTTGCAATGGCAACTGATGAGTGGCAATGGCCTGGCGGGCCGGTTCAATCGCATTTGTTGTATCGTGGTCGGTAATAGCCAGCACATCGACTCCGCGCTCATGTGCCCTTAACACCAGCTCTTCTGCACTGAGCACTCCGTCGGATGCCCGGGTATGGCTATGTAAATCATACAGCTGAAATGCCGTTGGTTCTGTCAAATTAACTCCAATAACTGATCCTTTGTGCGGATACAGGGATTTTAGCAATAACTGGAAAAGATGTATTGACAATCCGCGCACGAACCAGTTAACTAGTACACAAGTTCAGATAAGGATACTTCTCATGTTGGTTATGACTTTACATTCTTCACGTTGGTGGCGCATGACTCTCCCCTGACCGGGCGATGTTGTCGTGCACCGTAAGTGTAACCACAGTGCAGATTTCAGGGCCCGCAGAATGCGGGCTTTTTGTTGAAAAAAATTCAGAGAAATAACCATGGCTAAAGCAAAACCAGAATTAAAAATTATTACCGGTGATGCCCCCTACAGGGATGACCCGGCCGCGGTTTTCAACCAGCTTTGCGGTGCCCGTCCGGCCACTCTGCTGCTGGAATCTGCCGATGTGGACAGTAAAGATAACCTGCAAAGTCTGTTAATTACCGATAGCGCTTTAAGGATCAGTGCTATGGGGCAACAGGTTTCGGTTCAGGCGCTTTCCGAAAATGGTGCCAGCCTGCTTCCCCTGCTGGATGCTGCACTGCCCGCCAGTGTCGATATCCGGGTACGTCCTGATGGTCGCGAATTCTTTTTTCCGGCGATCGATCCGTTACAGGATGAAGACTCACGCCTGAAATCCGTATCAGTATTTGATGCTCTGCGTTTAATTCCTTCACTGGTAGAACACAGTGACCGACACCGTGAATCGGTTATGCTGGGGGGGCTGTTTGCCTATGATTTAGTTGCCGGGTTCGAAACATTACCGGAACTCGATAACCACCAGCGCTGCCCCGATTATTGCTTTTATCTGGCAGAGACGTTACTGGTCATCGACCACCAGTCGCGGACGGCCAGGCTGCAGGCCAGCGTGTTTACCCCGTCCGCCAGCGAATTTCAGCGTTTGCAGCAACGTATTCACCAGTTGAATCAGCAAATGCAGCAGCCTGCTGCTGCTCTGGTGGCGAAAAAAGTCGAGCAGATGGAACTGAACTGTAACCAGAGCGACGAAGTCTATTGCGATGTTGTCAGTAAACTTCAGCATGCCATCCGCATCGGAGAGATTTTTCAGGTTGTTCCGTCGCGCCGTTTCTCATTACCCTGCCCGTCGCCACTGGCAGCCTACGATACCCTGAAACGCAGCAATCCGAGCCCCTATATGTTCTTTATGCAGGACCGGGATTTCACACTGTTCGGTGCTTCCCCGGAAAGTTCATTAAAATATTCCGCAGCCTCCCGTCAGATAGAAATTTACCCGATTGCCGGTACCCGTCCCCGCGGACGGAATGCCGCCGGGGAACTGGATAAAGATCTGGATAGCCGGATTGAGCTGGAAATGCGTACCGACCAGAAAGAACTGGCGGAGCATTTGATGCTGGTCGACCTGGCCCGTAATGATCTGGCACGGATTTGTGTGCCCGGCAGCCGCCATGTTGCTGACCTGACGAAAGTCGACCGCTACACCTTTGTGATGCACCTGGTCTCCCGGGTGATCGGCACCCTGCGCGAAGACCTCGATGTGCTACATGCTTACCGCGCCGTCATGAATATGGGGACCCTGAGTGGTGCGCCTAAAGTCAGGGCAATGCAGCTGATTGCCGAATCAGAAGGTACCCGCCGCGGGTCATACGGCGGCGCTGTCGGCTACTTTACCGGCAGCGGTGACTTTGATACCTGTATTGTTATTCGTTCAGCCTATGTCGAAGAAGGCATTGCCACAGTACAGGCCGGCGGCGGTGTGGTACTGGATTCGGTCCCCCAGGCGGAAGCCGACGAAAGCCGCAATAAGGCACGCGCAGTATTACGCGCCATTGCGACAGCTCATCACTGTAAGGAGATTTTCTGATGGCTGATATTTTACTGCTGGATAACTTTGATTCATTTACCTATAACCTGGTCGATCAGTTACGTACTTTTGGTCACCGCGTGATGGTGTACCGTAACAGTCTGCCTGTCGAAACACTGCTCGAACAGCTGCGCAGTATGGAAAATCCGGTACTGATGCTTTCTCCGGGGCCGGGGGCACCTGCTGATGCGGGGTCAATGCCTGCGCTACTGGCTGCAGTGCGCGGAAAAGTACCGGTTATCGGTATCTGCCTCGGTCACCAGGCGATTGTTGAGAGTTATGGCGGCACTGTCGGCCAGGCGGGTGAAATACTGCATGGTAAAGCATCGGCTATCAGTCATGACGGCCAGGAAATGTTCAGTGGCTTACCTGACCCGTTACCTGTCGCCCGTTACCATTCGCTGGTCGGCAGCAATATTCCGCCGGATCTCACCGTAAACGCCACCTTTAACGGTATGGTGATGGCCATCCGTCATGATGAAGATAAAGTCTGTGGTTTTCAGTTCCATCCTGAGTCAATTCTGACGACACGGGGAGCAACATTACTGGAACAGACCCTCAGCTGGGCGCTTAGCGACTAAAGGATTTGCCGATGCAACAGATTCTGGAACAACTCTATCAGGGAAAAAATATTGACCGGCAACAAAGCGAGCGGCTTTTCTCTGCCATCATCACCGGTGAAATGGATCCCGTCTCGCTGGGTGCCGCATTGATCGCCATGAAAGTGCGGGGCGAAACTCCCGATGAAATTGCCGGAGCCGCCACAGCCTTACTGGATAACGCACGCCCTTTCCCGCGGCCTGACTATCTGTTTGCCGATATTGTCGGTACCGGCGGTGACGGCAGTAACAGTATCAATATTTCAACCGCCAGTGCTTTTGTCGCAGCGGCCTGTGGTCTGAAGGTCGCTAAACATGGCAACCGCAGCGTATCCAGTAAATCCGGGTCTTCGGACCTGCTGGCGGCGTTTGGTATTAACCTCGATATGACAGCGGAAAATGCCCGCGCGGCACTGGACCAACAGAACCTCTGTTTTCTGTTCGCCCCTCAGTACCACAGTGGTTTTCGCTATGCGATGCCGGTACGCAAGCAGTTACAGACACGGACACTGTTTAATGTGCTCGGGCCGCTGATTAACCCTGCCCGGCCGCCATTGGCACTGATCGGCGTTTACAGCCCGCAGTTAATTCAGCCGGTGGCCGAAACGCTGAAAGTGCTGGGTTATCGCCGCGCGGCCGTGGTACATGGCGGCGGGATGGACGAAATAGCGATCCATGCGCCGACACAGGTGGCAGAATTACGCGACGGGGAAATCACCCGCTATGACATCAGTCCGCCGGACTTCGGGCTGGAATTCCATGAAAAAGAGTCGCTGGCGGGCGGTACGCCTCAGGAAAATCGTGATATTTTACGTCAGTTACTGCAGGGTAATGGTCAGACGGCTCACGAACAGGCTATTGCAATTAATGTCGCGATGCTGATGAAATTATTCGGTAATGAAGATTTACGCCATAACGCTGAACAGGCTATTGCCATGATCCGCAGTGGCCGGGCGTATGAGTTAGTCACTGCACTGGCAGCAAGAGGATAATCATGAAGGGTACCGTTTTAGAAAAAATAGTTGCAGATAAAGCTCTCTGGCTGGCAGCGCGTAAAGCACGACAACCCCTTTCAGACTTTCAACAGGCGCTGGTGCCTTCGGCGCGTAATTTCTACCAGGCATTACAGCGTGATAAGAGTGCCTTTATTCTGGAATGTAAGAAAGCCTCACCGTCAAAGGGGCTGATTCGCGAAGACTTCGACCCTGCAGCGATTGCTGCCGTTTACCGTGACTACGCTTCTGCAGTTTCGGTTCTGACCGATGAGAAATACTTTCAGGGCAATTTTGAATTTTTACCTGAAGTCAGTGCCGCTATTACTCAGCCTGTCCTGTGCAAAGATTTTATTATTGACCCTTATCAAATCTATCTGGCCCGCTATTATCAGGCCGATGCCATTTTACTGATGTTGTCGGTACTGGATGATCAGCAGTATCAGGCTCTGGCCGATGTTGCCCATTCGCTGAATATGGGGGTACTGACCGAAATCAGTAACCAGCAGGAGCTGGATCGGGCGCTTAAGCTGAAACCACGGGTCGCAGGAATCAATAATCGTGACCTGCGCGACCTGTCAATTGATTTAGATAAGACCCGTCAGCTGGCACCGCAATTGCCTCAGGACACCATTGTGATCAGTGAGTCCGGTATTTATGACTACCAGCAGATTGCTGAACTGCGCCGTTATGCCAATGGCTTCCTGATAGGTTCTTCATTAATGTCAGAAGACAACCTGGCGGTGGCGGTTCGCCGGGTATTGATCGGTGATAACAAAGTCTGCGGACTGACCCGCAGTGAAGATGCCGCAGCCGCATGGCAAGCCGGTGCGGTTTATGGCGGAATCATCTTTGCACAGGGCTCACCACGCCAGGTCAGCCTCCGTCAGGCGGAGGAAATTGTTGCAGCTGCTCCGTTGAAGTTTGTCGGAGTCTTCCGCGACCAGCCGGCCGAAGAGGTGGCCGGTATCGCCAGCCATTTGCGGCTGAGTGCTGTTCAGCTACATGGCAGTGAATCGGCTGAATTTATTGCTGCGCTGCGTCAGCAGTTACCGTCACAGATTGCTATCTGGAAGGCTTTCAGTATCAGCGACCATCTGCCGGAGCGTAACCTGCCTGATACGGATCGTTATCTGTTTGATAACGGTAACGGCGGCAGCGGTCAGCGTTTTGACTGGTCACTGCTGCAAGGACAGGACTTACATAATGTTATGCTGGCCGGCGGGCTGAATGCGGAAAACTGTGCAGAAGCGGCCCTGACCGGCTGTGCCGGTCTGGATTTTAATTCCGGTGTTGAAACTGCTCCCGGCATCAAGGATCCGAAAAAACTGGCGGACGTTTTCCGGCAATTACGAGCTTACTAATCAGGATGCGTCATCTGACGATACAGGAAATTGAGTTATGACTTTACTGAACCCCTATTTTGGTGAATTTGGCGGGATGTATGTTCCGCAAATTCTGATGCCGGCACTCAGCCAGCTGGAAGAAGCTTTTGTCAGTGCCCAGCGTGATCCTGAGTTCCAGGCTGAGTTTGTGCGACTGTTAAAAGACTACGCCGGACGACCGACTGCGCTGACCCTGTGCCGGAATATTACCGAAGGTACCCGTACCCGCCTCTACCTGAAACGTGAAGATTTATTACACGGCGGTGCTCACAAAACAAATCAGGTGCTGGGACAGGCATTACTGGCGAAACGGATGGGCAAAAACGAGATTATCGCGGAAACCGGGGCCGGACAACATGGTGTTGCTTCTGCCATTGCCTGTGCCTTACTGGGTATGAAATGCCGGATTTATATGGGCGCCAAAGATGTGGAACGTCAGTCGCCGAATGTATTCAGAATGCGCCTGATGGGTGCAGAAGTCATTCCGGTACACAGTGGTTCAGCCACCCTGAAAGATGCCTGTAATGAGGCTCTGCGCGACTGGTCTGGCAGTTACGAGACCGCACACTATATGCTGGGTACCGCGGCTGGCCCGCACCCGTTCCCGACTATCGTCCGTGAATTTCAGCGTATGATTGGCGAAGAGACCCGCGTACAGATTATGGAACACGAAGGCCGTCTGCCTGATGCGGTGATTGCCTGCGTGGGTGGCGGATCCAATGCTATCGGAATGTTCGCTGATTTTATTGATGAATCTTCTGTCGGGCTGATTGGCGTCGAACCGGCGGGACTCGGCATTGAATCCGGACAACATGGTGCGCCGTTAAAACACGGTAAAACCGGTATCTATTTCGGTATGAAGGCACCCATGATGCGTACAGAGGACGGGCAGATTGAAGAGTCTTATTCCATTTCTGCCGGACTCGACTTCCCGTCAGTCGGCCCGCAACATGCATGGCTGAACAGTATCGGCCGCGCAGATTATGTTTCAGTTACCGATGATGAAGCTCTGGAAGCATTTAAAGATCTGTCACGCCACGAAGGTATTATCCCGGCGCTGGAATCCTCCCATGCGCTGGCCCATGCGCTGAAAATGGCCCGTCAGGCGCCGGAAAAAGAACAATTACTGGTTGTTAACCTCTCAGGCCGCGGTGATAAAGACATATTTACGGTGCATGATATTCTGCAGCAGCGAGGAGAAATCTGATGGAACGTTATTCTGCTTTATTTAATCGCCTGGCTGAGCGTAAAGAAGGTGCTTTTGTGCCATTTGTCACGCTGGGAGATCCGGGGGCTGAGTTATCGCTGCAAATTATCGATGCGCTGGTCGCCGGAGGGGCGGATGCCCTGGAGCTGGGCTTCCCGTTCTCTGATCCCCTGGCTGACGGCCCGACAATTCAGGCGGCCAACCTGCGCGCTTTCAGCGCCGGGATGGACAGCAACAAAAGCTTCGATATTATCACTCAGGTACGTAATAAATATCCGGATCTGCCGATTGGCTTGTTAATTTACGCTAATCTGGTTTTCAGTCCCGGCATTGATGCGTTTTATGCCCGCTGCCAGCAAGCCGGTGTCGATTCGGTTCTGGTCGCTGATGTCCCCATGGAGGAGTCACAGCCCTTCCGTCAGGCAGCAATGCGGCACCATATTGCGCCAATCTTTGTCTGCCCGCCGAATGCCAGTGATGATTTATTACGTGAAATCGCATCTCACGGCCGCGGATATACTTATCTGTTATCCCGTGCCGGTGTCACCGGTACCGAACATAAAGCCGCCCTGCCGTTGCAGCATATAATCAGCAAACTGCATGAGTACCATGCAGCCCCCCCGATTCAGGGCTTCGGTATTTCTGAACCTTCTCAGGTGAAGGAATCTATCGCTTCCGGTGCTGCAGGGGCAATATCCGGTTCTGCCGTCGTCAGAATTATCGAACAGAACCTGCAACAGCCCGCCATAATGCTGAAAAAACTGACCGACTTTGCTGCCTCATTAAAAGCGGCCACCCGCTGATAGCCCTTTTCTCCGACAGACAGGCACCCCGCGGTGCCTTTTTTGGCAACAAAACTGGTAGATTAAAAATTTAGGATTACACTATAAGTGTACCGGAAAATCCCGGCATAACCTTTATTATACAGGGAGGCAGTAAATGAAGTTTATTAAGGTATTAGCCAGTGCAGTACTGGCATCAGTGGTGGCATTATCATTAACTGCCTGTGCGCCCGGCCCGAAAAAAGAAGGTACCGGAGGTTATATTGATGACACCGTGATCACCACCAAAGTCAAAGCTCAGTTACTGGGTACCAAAGAACTCAGATCGACCGAAATTAAAGTCGAAACATTTAAAGGACGTGTGCAACTCAGTGGTTTTGTGTCCAACCTGCAAACAGCAAGCCGTGCAGTTGAAGTTGCCCGCAGAGTGCCTGGTGTCACCTCGGTGGTTGATAATATGCAGATCAAATAGCTGAACTGTATTACAGAAAAAGCGCAGCAATGCGCTTTTTCTTATTCTGCCCCCGATGTTCCTTTGTATCCCCCCTGCAAAAATCGCCCTGACTGACTTTATTCGGCTGCCGGTATATATCATCGCCGATGAAAACAAAGCGCCCGATACAGAGTATCGGGCGTATCGGAAATAATGTTTTATTCAGCAATATCCGTCCCTGCGAATAACGCAGGCAAGGTACTCAGAAGCTGTAACCTACACCGAAGAAGAAGACCCACGGATTAATGTTAGTTTTGATGCTTTGCTGATCGCCATTGGCTTTGAATTTCACTTTGGTATTAATGTCCATGTACCACAGGGATGTATTCAGCATCCAGTGCTGATTAATCTGGTAGTCCATACCCAGTTGTCCGGCCACGCCCCAGGAGTCCTTCACATGCAGATCAGATAAACCCGCCGCGCGTCCGGTGTCATTGAATTTGTTATTAAAGAAGGTCGTGTAGTTAACACCAATACCGGCATAAGGCTGGAATTTAGAGCTATTATCCAGGAAGTAATACTGGGCCATCAGTGTCGGCGGTAACTGGTGAACGGTGGCCAGAGTGCCCGTCGGCCCCAGTCCGACCTTGTGGCGGAAAGGCGTGGCTGCCAGTAATTCAACACCAATATGGTCCGTCGCCATATAAGTAAAAGTCAATCCCAGCTGGGTATTGTTACTGACATTAAATTCACCTAAGCCCAGCACATTATCAGAACCCCCGGTCGGCCGGACAGTTGCGCTGCCAGCCCTGATAAAGAAGTCACCTGCCTGGTGAGCTGACGCTGCTGCCGGTAACAGTGCTGCCAGTAATAATGCAATTTTTCCGATTTTCATAGCCACTCCTCTCCTGAACTCGTCTGCTTTTATTGTTTTCAATGTGAACAATTTTTACATTGTATTTTGTTGTTGCTATGTGTATCGCGATTCACGCAGAAAATCATGTTTTTCCCGCCTGAAAAAATAGTTAAAAAACAAAGCCTTGATCCAGATCAATTTTTATCAGCTAACAGTTTCGCGTTTTAACTAAAAAAATTGTCTTAGATCTTCTGTTAATAATCCGGAGTATTAAGGCTATAATCGTTCAAAAAAAGCCCGATAATGAGTATTAATCATCCGGGCGGAGATAAAAGCAGAAAGTTATGTAAGTGAGGGTGCCCGCAGGCGTGGTTAACATGTACAATCTTGCGGTTAATTCATTTGTTTCCCAAAGGAGTGTACATGTCTCTCACGGCCAGCTCGTTATACCGTGATTCCGCAAATTTTTTGCGCCACCAGCTAAAAACGATAACACTGATCTCTCTGGTCAGCGCTTTCGTTACCGTTCTGCTGGGTACCGTTTTTTCTCCGGGTGCCGAACAGCTGTCTGCATTAATGCAAAGCAATGACAACGCAGGCTCACTGATTGAAGTGCTGCAGAATATGTCACCCGAACAGCAAAGAATATTACTGCACAGCTCGGCTGTCGGCACTCTGGCTGCTTTACTGGGTAACACATTATTACTGGGCGGGATGCTGGTGCTGATCCCGTCGGCTTCTTCCGGTAAACGGCTCAGTGCCTTAGGGGCGATAGGAGCCTCTGTCGGTTTTCTGCCTGCTTTACTTATTCAGACCTTTATCGTGACACTGATCGTTCAGCTCGGTTTTATGGCCTTTGTCATCCCGGGGATTTTTCTGGCAGTTCTGTTTTCCCTGTCTCCGGTATTACTGAGCCAGAAACGTGCCGGTATTTTCGGCTCGATGAAACAAAGCGTGCCACTGGCCTGGAACAATATGAAAGCCCTGGCTCCCGCGGTTATTTGCTGGTTGCTGGCTAAAGTTGTGTTGATGTTTATCTTCGCTTCGCTCACCGCACTTCCTGCAACAACAGCGGCTATTATCGCCACCACTCTGGGTAATTTACTGTCAGCAATGCTGGTAATCTATCTGTTCCGTGTGTATATGCTGATACGCTAACCGTCTGTTTTACTTTTTCGGCTCGCCTGCCGGTGAGCCGCATTATCCGGACCTGCTATGAAACAATTACTGGACTTTTTGCCTCTTGTCGTCTTTTTCATTTTTTATAAGCTATACGATATTTTCGTTGCCTCAGGCGCACTGATTGCCGCAACCGCGATTGCACTGGTTATCAGCTGGGTGCTGTACAAAAAACTGGAAAAAATGACTATCATTACGTTTATTCTGGTGACTGTATTTGGTTCTTTGACACTGATTTTCCATAATGATGAATTTATAAAATGGAAAGTGACGGTTATTTATACATTATTTGCTGCCGCATTGTTATTCAGTCAGTGGTGGATGGAACAACCATTAATTCAGTCAATGCTGGGTAAAGAGCTGGTATTACCTTCCGCAGTCTGGCGACGTTTGAATATTGCCTGGGCAATATTTTTCTTCGTTTGCGGGCTGGTCAATATTTATGTCGCATTCTGGTTGCCTGAATCTTTCTGGGTTAACTTTAAGGTCTTCGGCCTGACCGCATTAACTCTGCTATTTACTGCTGCCTGTGGTCTTTATATATGGCGGCATCTGCCACGCGAAGAAAAGTAATACCCGGGTGGCCTTCCTGCAGGCCACTTTTTAAATAAAGAGAATAATAAATGACCGACAGTCTGAGACAGCCGCAAGGTGAGATGGTGCTGCGTACACTGGCAATGCCGGCAGATACCAATGCAAATGGTGATATATTTGGTGGCTGGTTAATGTCCCAGATGGATATGGGGGGAGCGATTCTGGCAAAAGAAATCGCCAATGGCCGTGTTGTTACTGTGCGTGTCGACGGTATGACATTTCTTAAACCCGCCGCTATCGGTGACGTTGTCACTTGTCATGCCCGCTGTATACGTACCGGCAACAGTTCAATTACTATTAATGTTGAGGTATGGATTAAAAAAGTTTCTTCCGAGCCGATTGGTCAGACTTACTGCACCACAGAAGCCGTATTTATTTACGTTGCGGTGGATGATAAAGGAAAACCAAGGAAACTCAGTGAGCTGATAGCCAATAAAAGCTACCCGTAACACCCTGCCGTGAGAGGTAAAGCGCATAACTGCGCTTTATCTCTCAGCAACAGCTATTATTGCACTGATGAACTGCCATCAATTTTAAACAATATAGTCATCGTCAGCCCGGTGCCTGGCTTGCCACTCTGGTAACGCCAGCGCCGCATCGCCTGTTTAACTTCGCGATCAAACATATTCTTCGGCTGCGCCTCAATAATACGCTCATTCACGACCCTGCCATCACTGTCCACATCGAACTGTACTTTCACCCGTCCTTCAAGGTGAAAAGCCAGAGCTCTGGCCGGGTAGGCCGGGCTGGTAATACTGACCGCCTGTGGTTTACCCTGAGAAATACTTTGCTGATCATTACGCGACGTTTGCGGCGCGGTTTGTGCTTTGGTCTGATCTGCCGGATTATTTTTTTGTTGTGCTGTCAGTGTCGGTTTATTTTCAGTCACAGGCTTTTCGACCGGTTTTATTACAGGCTTAGGTTTGACTGCTTTTTTCTTCACCTCATGGCGTTTTTTTACCTCAGGTTTCGGCTTCGGTTTCGGCTCCGGTTTGGCAATCGGTACCGGTTTATCCAGAGGGGGTTCGGGGGCCGGGGCCGGCTGTGGTTCAGGTTGTGGCTGCACTGGCTGAGGTGTCGGAGGGGTCACAGGCTGTACCGGCTCCGGCTGGCTTTTCGCCGCCTCAGGCTGAACCTCCGGAGCAACCATCGACACGCTGATAGCAGACTGGGGTGTGGGCACGTTCAGGACCTGGTTGAATGAGGCAAACAGCAACCCGGCAACCACCGCACCATGAAGAGCGACTGATACCACCATGGATAATGAAAAACGTTTTGGAAATTGTTCTGTAAGAGTGCTCATAGCTATCTGGTCAGTTCAGTGATGAATCATTTTAAATGCAAATAGCAATCAGTTTCAATACGTATCGCTGACGGATATGTGCCATTTTATTTGCACTGATGGCGCGGTTAGCTTAACGTTGGGTTCTCAATTTTTTGCCGTAAGAGATAATCATCGTGTTATACGTCATTTACGCTGAAGACTTCCCTGACTCACTGGAAAAAAGGCAGTCTGTGCGCCCTGCCCACCTGGCTCGTCTGCAATTATTGCAGGATGAAGGAAAATTAATTGTTGCCGGTCCAATGCCAGCCGTCGACAGTAACGAACCCGGAGTCGCGGGATTCACCGGTTCTACCGTGATCGCTGAATTTCCATCCCTCGAAGATGCTCAATCCTGGACTAACGATGACCCCTACGTAGCAGCCGGTGTTTACCAGAAAGTGACGGTCAGGCCATTTAAAAAGGTCTTCTGAGCTGATGAAATGCTTATCCAGCACATATTGTGACTGATAAGCGCCGGGCAAAAAATGCAATACACTGTACTGCGCTTTTTGCCCGCAACCGGATATTGTCAGTCGCGGCTTATATACAATGTGCACTGCTCAGAGATGACAGACAGATTCAGTTCGCTCCACAGTACAGTATCCCCCTTTGCCCTGTGACAGCCTGCTATACTGATAGGAGTATTCTGCCGCCACACGGGCTGAAGTTTGTTGCCGGCGAACTCCGATGAGCGGCACAGGATTATTCATTCGATATGGCAGGAGGTTTATATGAAATATCACGTATTAGTTTTTCATAAAGACGGAACAACCGAAACCAGGCAAACAGAAGCAGACAATATACCGAAAACCATAACTATCACCATCGAACGTCCCCCGCAACAAACTACTACAGAATCCCCCCCGGAAAATGTATCTCAGGAAGTCGATGTCCGGATGACGCGTCATATTGCAGGTAAAAGATATTTGTTCGCCATGCTAAAGCAGGGGTTTATCAATCTGGAAGAGGCTGAGAAAGCGATTATTCATGCCAGGCTGCCTTCAATTCCCGGATAGATTACACCCGTATCGCCGCTCTGCGGGGCGGTTTCCGGCTATCCTTTTTAGAATATGTGTATACCGGCAGACAGGGTAACCGGCGGATAACATAACACAGCGGGCGACATGATATTCTGTTATTCCTCACCGCCAGTATTACACTGCATCTCCGCCAGATAATTTTCAGAAATAATGGGTAACCGACGGCCCCAGTTCCGGAAGTATAAACAGCAGTGATCGCCTTTGTTGTTTCGCAAGCTGATGTCTGATTAACCGGATATGTGTATAACGCCGTGACTGGGCCTCCAGCCAGCGTACTTTACGGCGATTACTTTGCCGCGCCATCCGCCAGCGCCCGACTTCGTTTCTGCTTCTTTTCATGATTACCTCCCGTGAGTATCATTTCGGCCAGTATACGCCGTTATTCCCCGGATCCAACGCTGCTTTCAGAAAAGGTTTCACAATATGCTGAGTACACGTACACTCAATAGATAAAGCATAAACCGGAATTCCATTTAATGACGACATTCTATTCCTTCGTTAACGGGTTTATATTGTTTGGCTACTGGCTGCTGATCGCTGCCGTTACCCTGAGAATTTTAATGAAGCGCAGGACCGCCTCTTCCTCAATGGTCTGGTTGCTTATTATTTATATTCTGCCACTGGTGGGAATAATTGCTTATCTGAGTTTCGGTGAATTATATCTCGGTAAACGCCGGGCGGAGCGTGCCAGAACGATGTGGCCTGCCACTTCCCGGTGGCTGGCGGACTTAAAAAAGTCATCTCATATTTTTGCAACCAGTACCAGCAGTGTTGCCAGTGCTTTATTTAAGCTATGTGAGCATCGCCACGGGATCGCCGGAGTCAAAGGTAACCAACTGGAATTACTGACCAGCTCAAATGACGTAATGCGTTCGCTTATCCGGGATATTGACCTGGCAGAACACAATATTGAGATGGTGTTTTATATCTGGCAACCCGGAGGCCAGGCTGATGACGTGGCAGCGGCATTAATTACTGCCGCCCGCAGAGGGGTTTTCTGTCGGCTGATGCTCGACTCAGCCGGAAGCCGCAGTTTTTTCCGCAGTCCGTGGCCGAAAAAATTCCGCGAGGCCGGTATCGACGTTGTCGAATCTTTGCAGGTAAACCTGCTGAGGGTATTTTTTCGTCGCATGGACCTGCGCCAGCACCGTAAAATAGTGCTGATTGATAACTATATTGCCTATACCGGCAGTATGAACCTGGTTGACCCGCGGTTTTTTAAACAGGATGCCGGTGTCGGACAATGGGTTGATTTAATGGCCAGAATGGAAGGTCCTGTGGCTATCACACTGGGGATTGTGTTTTCCTGTGACTGGGAAATTGAAACCGGTAAACGCATTCTTCCGCCCCGGCCCGATGAAACTATTATGCCCTTTGAAGAAGCCAGTGGACATATTATTCAGGTAATAGCCTCAGGTCCCGGTTTTCCCGAAGATGTGATCCATCAGGCACTGCTGACTGCCGTCTATTCAGCACGTGAACAGTTGATCATGACAACACCTTATTTTGTACCCAGTGATGATCTGCTGCACGCTATCTGTACCGCCGCATTACGTGGTGTTGATGTCAGCCTGATCGTGCCACAAAAAAACGACTCATTGCTGGTCGGCTGGGCCAGTCGTGCGTTCTTTACCGAACTACTGGCAGCAGGGGTTAAAATTTATCAGTTCAGCGACGGCCTGTTACATACCAAAAGCGTGCTGGTTGACGGGGAACTTTGCCTGGTGGGTACCGTCAATCTTGATATGCGCAGTCTGTGGCTCAATTTTGAGGTGACTCTGGTGATTGATGATGCCGGTTTCGGTGATGATCTTAGCTGTGTACAGCAGGATTATATTCTGCGCTCACAGTTACTGGATGGCCGTGAGTGGGCAAAACGGCCCTACTGGCGCAGGATAATCGAACGACTGTTTTACTTCTTTAGCCCTTTACTGTAAAAAAGGCCGCATATTTCTATCAATAAATACGGGCTGATCATGGATCTTAATAATCGTCTTACAGAAGATGAAACGCTGGAACAGGCATACGATATTTTTCTGGAACTGGCAGGGGATAATCTGGATCCTGCAGACATTATCCTGTTTAACTTACAGTTCGAAGAGCGTGGCGGTGCCGAGCTTTCAGACCCTTCAGAAGACTGGAACGAACATGTCGATTTTGATCTTAATCCGGACTTTTTTGCCGAGGTCATTATCGGATTAGGCGATGCCGACGGGGAGCCTGTTACCGATGTGTTTGCCAGAGTCCTGTTATGTCGTGAAAAAGATCATAAACTGTGCCATATCCTGTGGCGTGAATAATCAGCCTGTCTGATGCCCGCATTTATCCGTTTCCATACCCTGCGGAGGAAACGGATATCTTTGTCCGGGCTAGGGTTCACAAAGCATACCAGAGTCCTTCATCCGGCTCGCTGTTCTGGCAGATAACCGCCAAATTACCGGTTATCTGGTTAAGCCGGCTTATCGGGCCGTAAACCGGCAGATAAATAATTATTAACAAAACTTAATAAATACTCCCCACCTCCTGATCTGCCCCACACACAAAATCAACAAATACAAACATTTAAAAAACAAACTTGCTACATAAGCGGATAACTGATAAAGCTGAATGGTATCAGCTTGCATATAAATTGATCTGCATCAGTGCCTGTATTGCAACATATCCATAATCTGAACGTAACCGGACTTCATTAATTCATGCTGATATGAGATTCTTTTAGTAAGCACCGTATAAAAGCGGACAGTGGTAGCGATCTGACACGTATGTTTACTAAAAAAGTTTAATTTTCCTTCAGGAGATAAGCATGACTGTAACAAACGTTGCTGAATTGAATGGGCTGGTAGAAAGAGTCAGGCAAGCACAACAGCAGTATGCAGGCTTTAGTCAGGAGCAGGTTGATAAGATCTTCAGGGCCGCAGCATTAGCTGCCGCAGATGCCCGGATACCGCTGGCGAAAATGGCGGTCGCTGAGTCAGGAATGGGGATCGTCGAAGACAAAGTCATCAAAAACCATTTCGCTTCGGAATATATTTACAACGCTTACAAGGACGAAAAAACCTGCGGTATCCTCGACACTGATGATACTTTCGGCACTATGACTATTGCCGAACCTATCGGAATTATCTGCGGGATTGTCCCGACCACCAACCCGACGTCGACGGCCATTTTTAAAGCCTTAATCAGTCTGAAAACCCGTAACGGAATCATTTTCTCCCCGCATCCGCGGGCAAAAAACGCCACCAACAAAGCAGCAGATATCGTGTTACAGGCTGCCATTGCGGCCGGTGCTCCGCCCGATATTATTGGCTGGATTGATGAGCCATCCGTTGAATTATCTAACCAGTTAATGCACCACCCCGACATTAACCTGATCCTCGCCACCGGTGGACCGGGTATGGTTAAAGCAGCCTACAGTTCCGGTAAACCTGCTATTGGTGTCGGTGCCGGTAATACACCGGTCGTTATCGATGATACTGCTGATATAAAACGAGCGGTCGCTTCTATTCTGATGTCAAAAACCTTCGACAATGGTGTTATCTGCGCCTCTGAGCAATCAGTGATTGTTGACAGCTCTGTGTATGACGCAGTACGTGAACGGTTTTCGACCCACGGCGGTTATCTGCTGCAGGGAAGTGAATTAAAAGCTGTGCAGGATATCATTCTGAAAAACGGGGGCCTGAACGCAGGGATTGTCGGCCAGCCGGCGACAAAAATTGCTGAGATGGCAGGGATCAGTGTGCCTCCGGATACTAAAATTCTGATTGGTGAGGTCAGTGATATTGATGAATCTGAACCTTTTGCCCATGAAAAACTGTCGCCGACCCTGGCAATGTACCGTGCCACCGGTTTTAACGATGCACTGCAAAAAGCGGAAAAACTGGTAGAAATGGGCGGTATCGGCCATACCTCTTGCCTGTATACCGACCAGGACAATCAGCCTGAGCGGGTCAGACTGTTTGGCGAAAAAATGAAAACCGCGAGGATCCTGATTAATACCCCGGCTTCTCAGGGGGGGATTGGCGATTTATATAACTTTAAACTGGCACCGTCACTGACGCTGGGTTGCGGCTCATGGGGCGGGAACTCTATCTCTGAAAACGTCGGTCCTAAGCACCTTATTAACAAGAAAACCGTCGCTAAACGGGCTGAAAATATGTTGTGGCATAAACTCCCTAAATCCATCTATTTTCGTCGTGGTTCATTGCCGGTGGCTCTGGAAGAAATCGCCAGTGACGGTGCAAAACGGGCCTTTATTGTTACAGACCGGTTCTTATTCAATAACGGTTATGCTGATCAGGTGACGCGGGTATTAAAATCCCGTGGTGTGGAAACGGAAGTTTTCTTCGAAGTGGAAGCTGACCCTACCCTGAGCATCGTGCGCAAAGGGGCCGCACAAATGCACAGCTTCAAACCTGATGTGATTATTGCTCTGGGGGGTGGTTCCCCGATGGATGCGGCCAAAATTATGTGGGTGATGTACGAGCATCCCGAAACCCACTTCGAAGAACTGGCATTACGTTTTATGGATATCCGTAAACGTATTCATAAGTTCCCGAAAATGGGTGTAAAAGCCAGTATGGTCGCTATTACCACCACTTCTGGTACCGGCTCTGAAGTTACCCCGTTTGCGGTAGTTACTGATGATGCCACCGGACTGAAATACCCGCTGGCCGATTATGCACTGACACCGGATATGGCGATTGTCGATGCAAATCTGGTGATGGATATGCCAAAATCTCTGTGTGCTTTTGGCGGACTGGATGCAGTCACTCACGCCCTTGAAGCCTATGTTTCAGTACTGGCCAATGAGTACTCTGACGGTCAGGCTCTGCAGGCGCTGAAATTGCTGAAAGAGAATTTACCGGCAAGCTACCATGAAGGGGCTAAAAATCCGATTGCCCGCGAGCGGGTACATAATGCGGCAACTATCGCAGGTATTGCGTTTGCTAACGCGTTCCTCGGCGTCTGTCACTCAATGGCCCATAAACTGGGTTCTGAGTTTCATATCCCGCACGGGCTGGCAAATGCACTGCTGATAGCCAACGTGATCCGCTACAATGCTAACGATAATCCGACCAAACAGACCGCCTTTAGTCAGTACGACCGGCCACAGGCCCGTCGTCGCTATGCAGAAATCGCCGATCATTTGGGGCTTGGTAAACCCGGCGACCGTACCGCAGCGAAAATCAGTGCGTTACTTCACTGGCTGGATGAGATTAAAACTGATCTCGGGATCCCGAAATCTATCCGTGAAGCCGGGGTACAGGAAGCTGACTTCCTGGCAAAAATCGATAAACTTGCCGAAGATGCATTTGATGATCAATGTACCGGCGCAAACCCACGCTACCCGCTGATTGCTGAATTGAAACAGTTGATGCTGGACAGTTACTACGGTCGCGAATTTACAGAGCATTCACTGCATACTCCGGAAAAACCCGCAGCTGCGGCACCGGCGGCAAAGGGTAAAAAGAAAGCAGGCTGAGATAACAACCACCGCCCCTGTGATCAGGGGCATTGCTCAGGTAAACGCCGCACCACAGCGGCGTTTATTAAATGAAGGATATCATCATCACTCAGGGATGTACCTTTCACCATAGATAGCGGCAGGATCATCTGATTCAAGCGCCTGCCAGTAGTGTTTTCTGCAGACCGAAATATAACGTTCATTTCCACCGATAACCACCTGCTCCCCTTCTTTAAACGGTCGTCCTTTGCCATCAAGACGCAATACCATGCTGGCTTTTCTGCCGCAATGACAGATTGTTTTTAGTTCAACCAGTTTATCAGCCCAGGCCAGAAGATACTGGCTTCCTTCAAACAGCTCTCCGCGAAAATCCGTCCTCAGTCCGTAGCACAGTACAGGAATATCTGAAAAGTCAGCAACTTCAGTTAACGACTTCACCTGCTGGCGGGTCAGGAACTGACTTTCATCGACTAATACACAATGCAGCTGATTTTCTGCGTGCAGTAACCGAATTTCTTCACCTATATCTGTGTGCTGATTATATAACCGTGCTTCAGAAGAGAGTCCAATCCGCGAACTGACTTTTCCTTTACCGAACCGGTTATCAATTTCAGCAGTATAGATGACTGTTTTCATCCCCCGTTCATGATAGTTATAAGATGACTGTAATAATGATGTCGATTTCCCGGCATTCATCGCAGAATAATAGAAGTAAAGTTGAGCCATGGGTCCGGTTCTCTATAGGAGATTAATTATTTCCGGCTTATTACAACACATCCGGCGAACAAAAAACGTTCATTCACCGATAGGTTGGTCATTTATCCGCTATTTGTTTGTAACTATTTAGCCGTACATTCTTATTTTTACAGTGATTCCTGATTTTCATTTAAAGTTATAAGGATATTTATTTACCGATCATGCCATAGTTATCTGTTGCAGTAAATTTTACCTGAGACTATGATTATCATCTTCTGCATAATAACTACTTAATTGTGAGACCCGGACAATGAGCGATGTGATTAAATCGTTGAATAACATTCGCACACTGCGTGCACAGGCCAGAGAATATAGCCTTGAAACTTTAGAAGATATACTTGAGAAATTTGAAGTTATTGTTAACGAGCGTCGTGAAGACGAATCACTGGCTATCGCTCAGAATTCAGAACGTCTGCTCAGACTGGAACAATACCGTGAAATGTTGATCGCTGATGGTATTGACCCTAATGAATTACTGCAATCCGCCGTAACAGATAAACCGGTAGTGAAAGCACGGCGTGCGGCACGTCCGGCTAAATATCAGTATACCGATGAAAAAGGTGAAAACCGTACATGGACCGGCCAGGGACGTACTCCGGCGGTGATCAGAAATGCTATTGAAACAGAAGGCAAAACTCTGGAAGACTTTGCTCTGTAATTTTACTGGCTGTTTTCATTATCCGGTTATTTTACGGGAGGGTTAACCCCTCCCGTTTATTTTCAGACTTTGTAATATTCGCGGTACCATTCCACAAATTTTCTGACGCCTTCCGGTACGCTGGTGTCAGGTTTAAAATTTATCAGGCTATATAATTCAGAGGTATCGGCACTGGTATCCAGCACATCCCCTGCCTGTAACGGTAACATATTTTTTTCTGCCGTAATCCCAAGGGCATTTTCTAATGCATGAATATAATCCATTAACGGGACCGGCTGGCTGTTACCAATATTATAAATACAGTAAGGTGCAGAACTTTTTGCAGCAGAACCGGTTTCGACGGTCCACTGAGGATCAGGCTGCGGTATTTTATCCTGCACCAGGAAAATGGCTTCAACAATATCATCAATGTAGGTGAAATCCCGCTGCATTTGCCCATAGTTATAAACATCAATGGCTTCACCGGCCAGCATCGCGCGGGTAAACTTAAACAAGGCCATATCCGGACGCCCCCACGGACCGTAGACAGTAAAAAAACGCAGTCCGGTGGTTGGCAGGCCATAGAGATGCGAATAACTGTGGCACATCAGTTCATTGGCTTTTTTCGTCGCCGCATACAGAGATACCGGATGATCGACGCTGTCTTCGGTAGCAAACGGCAGCTTACGGTTCAGGCCATACACTGAGCTGGAGCTGGCGTAGACCAGATGCTGTATATTATTCTGACGACAACCTTCCAGTATATTCAGGTGGCCGATCAGATTTGCATCGGCATAAGCGTAGGGGTTTTCTATTGAATAACGTACCCCCGCCTGCGCAGCCAGATGGATCACCCGCTGAATGTTTCCAGTACTGAACAGGGTGGCTACACCATGTCTGTCGGCGATATCAATACACTGGAATGTGAAACCCGGATAAGCGCTGAGTAATGCCACACGATCTTTCTTGAGCTTTACATCGTAATAATCATTAAGATTATCGATACCAACCACCCGGTAACCCGCCTTAAGCAGACGCTGACACACATGAAAACCAATAAACCCTGCAGCGCCGGTTACCAAATAGTTCATATTACCCTCATCTTTGCAACTAAAATAAATGGCTGCTGTATTTCAGTGTGCCATTGTACAGGCAGAATGATACAAGGTTCCGGTAGCAAAAATCACGGATTGTTTTAGCGTTCCGCCATTTATGCCTGTTAATACCGGTGTGACTGTATAAAAAAAGGCCATACACCAGTGTATGACCTTAATAACAGCGGCCAGGTTCAATCCGGCCGCACATATTTACCGGATAATCCCGGATAAATATGTTTACTGTCAGTTTACGGTTTTATTCAGCCATTTGCTGAAGTCTTCACCCAGAACCGGGTGACGAACACCATACTCAACGAATGCCTGCATATAACCCAGTTTGTTACCACAGTCGTGGCTCAGACCTTTCAGGTGATAAGCTTCAACCGTTTCCTGATCCATCAGCATTGCAATTGAGTCAGTTAACTGCACTTCTCCACCGGCACCCGGAGGTGTTTTGGCCAGCAGAGGCCAGATATCAGCAGACAGCACATAGCGTCCGACCACTGCCAGGTTAGAAGGTGCCTCTGACGCTTTAGGCTTCTCGACCACACCCACCATAGGCGCACTGTGACCTGGCTGTAAATCTGCGCCCTGACAATCAACCACCCCATAAGCAGTAACGTCTGCAACAGGTTCAACCATAATCTGACTACGGCCGGTCTCATCAAAACGGCGCAGCATATCAGCAAGGTTTTCTTTCCCAAGGTCTGATTCGTATTCATCAATAATGACATCGGGCAGAATCACCGCAAACGGCTCATCACCAACCAACGGATGGGCGCACATAACAGCATGGCCTAATCCTTTGGCGACACCCTGACGTACCTGCATAATGGTCACATGTGGCGGGCAAATACTCTGAATTTCGTCCAGTAACTGACGTTTAACACGCTTTTCCAGCATGGCTTCTAATTCGAAGCTGGTATCGAAATGGTTTTCGATAGAGTTTTTTGATGAATGAGTGACCAGAATAATCTCATTAATACCGGCAGCAATACATTCATTAACGACATACTGGATTAAGGGTTTATCAACCAGCGGCAGCATCTCTTTAGGAATAGCCTTGGTTGCCGGCAACATACGGGTTCCCAATCCCGCAACCGGAATTACCGCTTTTTTTACTTTAGATTTATAAGCAGACATCAAATTACCTCACTGGAGGGTTAGGAACACCCATGGAAATTTCTGTTTTTGAACGGCGGCAGTATATCAGTTCATCGGCGACGAGTTTCATCTGATAGCGAAAAAGCACCGAAATTAGGATTTATACTTATCGGAAAATAAGTATAAAAATAACAAATTAATACTTTTCCGGGCACTCTGTGGTAATAACTATTCATTAGCACGCAGCATCAGTGTTAGTTTTCCGCCACTGCCACGTATATTGCATTCACAGGCACGCAGATAAAAACAGTGCTGTGTTCCATGGATATGTTCAAAAGTGCCAGCAGGAATTCCACTGCCCAGTGTCTGATGCACTCCGTCAAATAAAATATCGCAATCCAGCCCGGCCGGGACCAGCAGTAACTGGCGGGTCGGCTGGTGATAGTACCCCACCAGCAAGGGAAATTGTCCGGACATTCCGGCATCCTGCAATAACCGGTTAATATCATTAAGTATGGTCGCGATTTGTGGCAGTTTCTGCTGCTGGCCGGCGATTTTTTCCTGCAATAGCTGATTAAACATTACCCGCAATAATAAGGCCGCCATAATGCCATTATTGCCGGCCCGGGTAACATCCATGATATAAAAACCGAGCTGATGATCAGATAAAGCTGCAATATCAAATACCAGCCCCGGCTGATCTGTGTAGGTCAGCTGGCGATAGGTTATGCGGGTATTAGCCAGTAACTGTCGAATAGGCGGTTGTAACTGTTTAATCAGTCTTATCGCCTGTTCAGGCTGCTGAATCAAAACATCCCAGTTATCAAATAACTGTTCATCCTCTTCGATTTTTGAAACAAACATCGAAGGGTAAAGGCATTCCATAATAACATCACGTACCCGGGTCAGATCATCAACAGGTTTGAGGATCACATCCTGCACACCCAGTCGTAACATCCTGGCAATTTCAGACACATCTTCGCTGGCGGTCACAATCACTACCGGTAAGGCGTTTCCCCGGGCACGCAGCTGTTCAACGAAAGTATCACCACGCATAATCGGCATTTCAAGGTCACAGATGATCAGATCAACCGGATAATGATCGATAATATCCAGTGCAGTCTTACCGTCAGAAGCCGTCAGTGTGTTGGCCCCCAGTGTTTCAATAAAGCCACAAATCACAGCAGAGAACACCGCCTCATCTTCTGCAACTAAAATATTCTTACCTGACAATGGGTTACTCATTAAAAATACCTGTTATTAACCTCAGGGCTGTTATGTTCCTCTCTGCAGGAATCAGTGCACTACAGCCTGAAGCCGTGACCCTTACCAGAATTCGCCGTTGCGGGAGAGAGAATCTGCCGCTGTTGTGTAGTATAGTTCATCCTCAGCCTTTCAACTTTCAGCCTGCTCAGGCCCGTCGCGGCACTCTGAGTCGTTAAGCTCGCGGGCAAATAACGGAGATAATGTGTTAACCGACCCCTGCCCTTGCGGAAGCCAGACCACTTATAGCGCCTGTTGTGGCCGATATATCAGCGAAGAACAGATAGCACCTGATCCTGTCGCTCTGATGCGCTCGCGATACACCGCTTATCAGCGTGGTGAGATTCACTGGCTGCTGGCCAGCTGGCACGCTTCTCAGCGCCATCAACAGCTGGCAGCACAGCTTTCCGCAGGTCTTGCCGATACCCGCTGGCTGGGACTAAATGTTATCTCACACACCTATGATAATGATAATAACCAGGCATTTGTGACTTTTTTTGCCCGTTATGCTGAAAAACAACACACTTCGGCTATTTACGAACGCTCCCGCTTTATAAGAGAAGAACAACGCTGGTATTATGTCGACGGCGTTCATCTGCAGGCGGGCAGAAACGACACCTGCCCTTGCGGTTCCGGCAGAAAATATAAAAAATGTTGTGGTTAATAACGACCTGACAACATCGCATGACTGAAATCAGATTCAACAGGATAATGCACATAATGCAAGCCCAGACGTTACAAAGAAAAGTACTGAGAACTATCTGTCCTGATGCTAAAGGACTTATCGCCAAAATCACCAATATCTGCTACAAGCATGAACTGAATATTGTCCAGAATAATGAATTTGTTGATCACCGCACCGGGCGTTTTTTTATGCGCACCGAACTGGAGGGTATTTTCAACGACACCACTTTACTGGCTGATTTAGACAGTGCATTGCCATCAGGATCGGTTCGTGAACTGCAATCTGCCGGACGGCGTCGTGTAGTCATTATGGTGACTAAAGAAGCACACTGTCTGGGTGATTTGCTGATGAAAAGTGCGTTTGGTGGTCTGGATATGGAAATTGCAGCCGTTATTGGTAACCATGAAACACTGCGGTCACTGACAGAGCGGTTTGATATCCCCTTCGTATTGCTGAGTCATGAAGGCCTGACCCGTGAAGAACACGATATGAAAATGGCTGACGAGATTGAACGTTATCAGCCTGACTACGTAGTGTTAGCAAAATATATGCGGGTTCTGACCCCTGAGTTTGTCAAGCGCTTCCCTAACCAGATTATTAACATACATCACTCGTTCCTGCCGGCCTTTATCGGTGCCCGCCCTTACCATCAGGCTTACGAACGCGGTGTGAAGATTATTGGTGCGACTGCGCATTACGTAAATGACAATCTCGATGAAGGTCCAATCATTATGCAGGACGTGATCCATGTGGATCATACCTTCACTGCTGACGATATGATGCTTGCCGGCCGGGATGTTGAAAAAAATGCACTGAGTCGTGCTTTAGACAAAGTACTGGCCCAGCGGGTCTTTGTTTACGGAAACCGGACGATTATCCTTTAAAGACTGACTGCAAAATACGCATGTCATTCATTTTCCGTGCAAAAAACAGGCAAACAATGAGAAATATTGCTTTTGCCTGTTTACAGAAAGCAAAGTTCTGTTAATATGCATCCCGCTTCCGCAGGTTACGAAGCATCACAATCAGGTGGGATTCCCGAGCGGCCAAAGGGAGCAGACTGTAAATCTGCCGTCACAGACTTCGAAGGTTCGAATCCTTCTCCCACCACCATTTTATATGGCGATTCAGCCAGACATTCCAATAATACTGATATATTCTCCACGGAGAAGGACGAGAACCTTCGACAAGGTTCGAACCGAACAACGTGAGGTAACGTGCGCAGCACGGCCCGCAGGGTGAGCCGGTACGGCGAATCATCCTTCTCCCACCACCATTCTTATATGGCGATTCAGCCAGATATTCCAATAATACTGATATATTCTCCACGGAGAAGGACGAGAACCTTCGACAAGGTTCGAGCCGGAGACTTCCCTTATCCGCTTACGGTGACATCGGGAAAAAAAATCGCTACCATCGCGGTTAAATTCTATGACTGTGGTAAAAACATGAAATTTGTCTCTTTTAATATTAACGGTCTGCGGGCCCGTCCTCACCAGCTGGCCGCACTGGTCGAAAAACTCCAGCCGGATGTCATCGGATTACAGGAGACCAAAGTTCACGATGATATGTTCCCTTTAGAAGAAGTACAAAAACTGGGATATCACGTTTTCTTCCATGGTCAGAAAGGCCATTACGGCGTAGCGCTGATGACAAAAGCAGAGCCGGTCAGCGTGCAGCGTGGTTTTCTTACGGATGATGAAGATGCTCAGCGGCGTATTATCATGGCAGGGATCCCCAGCCCGATGGGTACCATTACGGTAATTAACGGCTACTTCCCGCAGGGGGAAAGTCGTGAGCATCCGCAGAAATTTCCGGCTAAAGATAAATTCTACAAAGATCTGCAACAGCATCTTGAAACTCAACTGACTGCCGGACAGCCGGTATTGATTATGGGTGATATGAATATCAGCTGTACCGACCGTGATATCGGCATTGGCGAAGATAACCGTAAACGCTGGCTACGAACCGGTAAATGCTCTTTCCTGCCGGAAGAGCGTGAATGGATGGATAAACTGCTGTCCTGGGGACTGACTGATACCTGGCGGGCAGCCAATCCGGAGGTTGACGATCGCTTTTCCTGGTTCGACTACCGTTCGAAAGGCTTTAACGACAACCGCGGACTGCGTATTGACCTGTTACTGGCCAGCCAGCCACTGGCAGAAAAATGTATTGCCACCGGCATAGATTACGATATCCGCAGTATGGAAAAACCATCAGACCATGCCCCGGTCTGGGCAGAATTTAAACTCTGATTGTCACGGGGCAGCCGCAGACGACGATGTCTTTAGCGGCTGCCAGACCAGTGGCGCCGTACCGATAATATTTTTGTCGCGCACGCAGGTTAATAACAGCGTGCCGCTTTTCAGTATCGCCCCTTCAGAATAACGCTGGCTGTTATATATACAGACGTTATCAGTTCCCTGCAGGTTCAGAGTATCGGCTGGCCTGCCGGTCAGTAAATTATCAGAATCAATCATGACCCTGGCCGAGACACCGGCTCCGGTATGCAGACTACTGAATACCGGAAAACTTAATATACTGCACAATACCAACAGTAACCTGCGCATCATTACTTCTCCGTGGCTGTTTTCTTTTTCCTTTTCTGCGTTGCTTTCCGCGGCACTGCCGGCAATTGACCTAATACCTGTACCGGCGGTGAACGGCGTGCTTCACCAATCAGGGTCTGCAGAGTGCCGACCAGCGGTTGCATAAAATCCTGATAACGGAAGTTTTTTTCACTGATACGGGTCAGCATCGACTCCCACTGGGCGGTCATATCCGGGCTGGCCGCTGGCTGTGGTAACGCATGGATCAATGCTTTCCCCACTACCGTTGAATGGATATAACGTCCTTTTTTCTCCAGAAAACCGCGTTTAAACAACAATTCGATAATTCCCGCACGTGTCGCTTCGGTCCCTAAACCATCGGTCTCTCTGAGCACTTTCTTTAGGGCTTTATCCTGGACAAATCGTGCGATACCGGTCATTGCTGATAACAGGGTGGCATCCGTGAAATGGCGCGGAGGCTGGGTTTTCTTCTCCAGCACCTCCCCCTGTTCACACAGCAATTGCTGCCCTTTTTTTACTTCCGGTAACGGCGTGCCGTCATTTTCTTCATCACGCTCTTTCGCCCCCAGCAACACACGCCAGCCAGCAACCGCCAGAAAGCGGGCTTTCGCGATAAACTTACCGCCGGCAATTTCCAGATCGATAACACATTTACGATAAATAGCTTCCGGGCAGAACTGCATCAGGTACTGGCGGGCAATCAGTCCGTAGATATTCAGTTCATTATCAGTTAACCGGGTTTGACTACGCCGGGCGGTTGGAATAATGGCATGGTGCGCATCCACTTTTTTATTATCCCAGCAACGGTTACGCAGGTCCGTATTCAGTTCTTCGGGAAAGGCTTGCTGTGGTAAGTGACTGTTAATTGCATCCAGTACCGCATGTCTGCCGGCAAAATGTTCCTCCGGCAGATAACGGCAATCTGAGCGCGGATAAGTAATCAGTTTATGGGTTTCGTATAAACGCTGGCATATGTCCAGTACACTCTGGGCACTTAGCCCGAAGCGCTTTGCGGCTTCAATCTGCAGGCTGGAGAGTGAAAAAGGTAACGGTGCAATATCAGTTTCGCGTTTATCCTGATAACCGGTAACCTTCGCCGGCTGACCGGCAATACGTTTACAGACATGGTCGGCCAGTGACCGGTTCAGCAGCCTTCCTTCTTCATCCAGCCAGGATTCACATGCGTCACTCGGTTGCCATAACGCGGTAAAACGCTGGTCATTTTCGGCCAGAATATGGGCTCTGACTTCGAAGAAATCTCTGGCCACAAAGTCAGCGATTTCTTCGTCGCGACGCACGACCAGCCCGAGTACCGGGGTCTGTACCCGCCCGACCGACAATACGCCATTATAGCCTGCGTTCCTGCCAAATAGCGTGTAAGCACGGGTCATATTGATCCCGTACAGCCAGTCAGCCCTGGCTCTGGCCAGCGCCGAGATACACAACGGCACAAAATCGCGGTTGTCGCGTAATGTCTCAATGGCACGCTCAACCGCCTGCGGATTGAGGTCATTGATCAGGCAGCGTTGTACTGCATTCTTTTTTTCGCTACTGAGGTTAAGATAATCGAGCACTTCATCAACCAGCAGTTGTCCTTCGTCATTACTGTTACAAGCTTTTTTTGTGAAAATATTTATTACTATGATTTTTAAGGAAAAAACTGAATTTCATGGTTTTCTGAAATTTTCATAAAAGTTCAATGATGTCATACGTATCGCAAAGTAACGATATTCGATGCATGTTGCATTGTTGTTCAACCTCAACTAAGGATTTACATTGATTTTCCTACCTATTGGCATTTCTACTTGTCGCCTGTTTGTACGTAACCTAGACATCCACAACAATAAATGAAAGCTATTAACCAACCGAGTGAATGGGCAGCCTTGAATAGGGAGCGAAGTTCTCAATTGATCTCACAGCCTGATCGAAGCATTACTAATATTGCCGTTTTTCAATAAACTGTAACAAGACTAATATATTGGGTTCGCATGTTCAGTTCTAAGAGTAGTATTCTATGGTCAATATATTGTTCCAGTAATTCATAGTGTGTAGCAAATCATTGGCACTGCCCAAACCAACGAAGCCTCAGTGTACGAATATGATAAGTAACAAACATATAAATTCAGAAGGTAAATCAACACCGTTAACGATTAAAAAAGATACCATATATCAATAGGCTATATACTTAAAATTGTTAGTAGATGGAAAATTCTCCGTGCTGAGAATTTCTAAATTGATACGAATCTAGAGTGATAAGGGATCTTATGGCAGTAGCTCTCACACAGCTATTTCTACATGGAGTGGATTTGTCTATCAGGGTAAGCTGGCGCTGTACCATTGCTTGAAGCTGATGTGCTTAGACTATGAAGCGAACCGGGATTTGAAACTGCAGTTAGAAAGTCAAGATGATTTCGCAATTTTTTGTCACCAGCAATGCCTTTCAATGCATCAGGTCAAAGCGTACAAGGACACGAGTTTTTCTGCCTACAGTGATGCAATCAGAACCCAACGGAATAATGCAAGGCAGCGAAATGTGCCACTTGCTTATTTTCATGTTGCACGCGCATTAACAAATATCCCAGCAACATTTGATGATGAGTATGGACCAGTGAGATTTTATATTTATCCCATTCCTACTGAGGCAGCTGAGAATGCCAAACAATCGTTTTGCCCACTGAACCAAGTAGATATGCTGATTAAAAATGAACTTTCCAACCTGTTTGCTAATGCCGCACAGCAACCCCTTTGGAAAAAAAATATTATCGCGATAATTCAGAATACGCTGGAAGCGTTAGTGAACTTGAAGGTCGTTATGACGCATAGCAAGATACATGAATCAGTTCGTCATCAAACCGAGATCGCAGCCAATGAATTTATCGATTTTTCAGAACTGTATAGTGTAATCGAAGCAGATGATTATGCTCAGTTTGAGAATGAGGCATTCTTCCTTAGCCGTCTGCAGATTGATATCGGCACATACTACCAAGAGTTTTGTGACCGCCAAAACAGCCTCTCCCAAGCAGCATGTCAAAAATTAGATGACTACATTGCTGCTATTACCTCGCTGAATGTTGTAGGAATGAAGGCATTCTTGCGAGCAACTATGCCGCATAAAAAAGGACGTTTTAAAACACTTGCTGAATTTAAGGATCAATCACTCGATCGTGATGCCATGCGACTTGGGGGTAATGCTACCAACTTATTGATTAGTGTATGATGGTGTTTTTGAGGTACTTTTGTGGCTTCCATTTCTGTGCGTTG